>NZ_LZKY01000401.1:0-34485 GCF_001673055.1 Mycobacterium sp. 1245801.1 | reverse complement strand
TGTGCGCCGCCGCCTACCTGGTGTGCCGCCATGCGGCCGGCGCCACCGCGCTCGTGGTGTTGGACAGCTGGCCGACCGCGCTTGGCGCCGTGGGGTTTACGGTCGCCGGGTTGGTTGCGACGTCGTTTCCCCTGCAGCTGCCGTGGCTGCCGCTGGTCGCCCCGCTGGCGGCGCTGCTGATCTACCTGCTGGCCGTCCGGCCGTTCATGAACTGACCGCGCTGCGTCAGTGCAGCAACTCGGCGGCCTGGTCGGCCAGCTGTCCAACACCACGAGCGCGGTGGCGCCGGCCGCATGGCGGCACACCAGGTAGGCGGCGGCGCACAGACCGGACAGCGCGACGAATATCACCGGCGGGCTGGCCAGCAGGACGGTAACGGCCGCCAACAGCACGGCAACCGTTGCGGCCCGGCGCAATACGATGCCGACCGCGACCGCGATGAGTGCGGCCACCCATCCGGCGATCGCGGATTCCTGCCAGCCGTCGGCGGCCAGCCCCACCATGAGCAGGCCAAAGGCCGTCGCGAACGCGGGCGCCCCCGCCCGCGCCAGTGTCCCGGCGCCGCCGTCAGCCACGAAGCCTCCCCCGCACCCGCCGTCGCCGATCGGGCAGCACACCCATCGACTGCTCCAAACCGCTATCGCCGGGCCACGACACGATATCGACGCCGATGGTGGCCATGTCGCGATACATCGCGGAGCGCTGCAAGGCCCACATCCGATCCACCAGGGGGTCCTGTTCGTCTTCGAACGGCGACGTGTCCAGAACGTCGACGGCCAGCACGACATGGCCCCGCTTGCGCAGATTGATCAGGGCCAAGGCGAATTCGGTGTCGAGCAGCGTGGAGAACGCGATGACGATCGCCCCGGCCGGAACCGCCGCGCGTGGCGCCAACGTGCCGGTGGTGTGTTCGAACCGGTCACCGGCGCGAAGAACGGTGTCGAGCACCCGATAGAACTGGCGCTGCCCGATGTCGGCTCCCAGCCAACGCGGCTGGTTGCCCCCGAGGGCGACGATGCCGGCCCGGTCACCATGGCGCAGTGCGGTTTGCACCACCTGCGCCGCGCCGCGAACGACGCGTTCGGTGGCCTCGGTCGCCGGCCCGGCCGGCTGCCGGTAGCCGTCGATCAGCACCACCACGTCGGCGGCGCGGTCGGTCAACCGCTGCGTCACGTGCAGTTGACCCCGGCGCGCGCTCACCGGCCAATTCACCGCCCGCAGTTGGTCGCCGGGCACGTAGAGACGAATGTCGGCATATTCCACACCCGGACCGATGTGGCGGGTCAGGTGGGCACCCAACCGGTCGAGCAGCTCGGTCTGCGGGATGGGCGTCTGTTGCGGCGGTGTCAGCGGGAACACGATCACCTCGGCGGCCCCGACGACCGCCGTCCCGGTGAGCAGCCCACCGCGGGCGATCACGTCGACGCGAACCTCAATCGAATACCGGCCCCAGCGCCGCGCGGTCGCCGTGACCGTTTTCGCTTGGCTCCCATCGGTTTCCGTGATGTCGAGTTCCATGCCCGCGATGTCGGGAACCGTGAGCCGCACGGCCGAAGCCGCGTCGTCCGTCACCCAAACCCTGATGCGTGCCTGCTCGCTCTCGAAGCAACGCTGGGTGTCGGGATCGCCGTGCACCCGAACCGTCGGCACCGGGCGCTGCCAGCTGATCGAGCACAACACGCCCAGCAGCGGCGCCGCGAAGGCGATCAGCTGCCACCGGCCGCTTATCACGGCGGCGGCCATCGCGAATCCCGCGCAGGTGGCGATCGCTCGGGCCAATTCCGATGCACGCCAGCGGAACTCGACCGCAGTGCTGCGGGTCATGCTGGCCTCATCCGGTCTCGCCGGCGCCGGCGCCGGTGCGGGGCACCGGTAGGCGGTGCAACAGCTCTGCGATGACGTCGGCACCCTGGATTTTTCGTACCCACATCTCCGGACGCAGGGTGATCCGGTGCGAGACCGCGGCGATGGCGAGCGCCTTCACGTCCTCGGGGATGACGTAATCGCGGCCGAGCAGCAGCGCGCGGGCGCGGGCGAGTTGGACCAGATCGAGTTCGGCGCGGGGGCTGGCCCCGACGGCGACCTGCGGATGGTGCCGGGTGGCGTTGGCCAGTGACACCACATAATGCAGGACGTCTTCATGCACGGTTACCTGCTCGACCGATTCGCGCATTGCCAGCAGGTCGTGGGCGTCCACCACCTGGTTGACCGTCGGTTCGGCCGAACCGCGTTCGAGGCGGCGGCGCAGCATCGACGTCTCGTCGCGCTCGTTGAGATACCGCAGTTCCAGCCGGATCGCGAACCGGTCGAGTTGCGCCTCGGGCAGCGGATACGTGCCCTCGTACTCGATCGGATTGTCGGTGGCCAGGACGATGAAAGGCTGTGGCAGCTGGTGTGTTTCGCCGTCGATGCTCACCTGCCCTTCGGCCATCGCCTCCAGCAGCGCCGCCTGGGTTTTCGGCGGCGTGCGATTGATCTCGTCGGCCAGCAACAAGTTGGTGAAGATGGGGCCGGGTCGGAACGCGAAGCGGCCGGACTGCATGTCATAGATCGTCGAGCCGAGCAGGTCGGCGGGTAACAGGTCGGGCGTGAACTGCACCCGGGTGAATTGCAGACCCAACGCTGCGGCAAACGATCTCGCGATCAGCGTCTTGCCCAGGCCGGGCAGGTCTTCGATGAGGATGTGGCCGCGCGCCAGGACCGTGGTGAGGATGAGCCGCAGCGCGGATCGTTTCCCCACCACCACGCGTTCTATCTCGTCGAGAATCGCTTCACAGTGGGCGGTCGTGGTGGCGGCCGGCAGCGTCATGGTGGGATCGCGCCTCCTGTCATACCTGCTCCAGCTTTTGCAGAATCTCTTGCAGCGCCGCACGGCCCGGACCGGGTTGGCGGTCACCGCCGCGCACCACGTTGTTGGGATTGACCCATTCCCACAGTTCCACACCGAACAGCATGCGTCCGGTTGCGTGATACGCCCCGGAGTCCTTGGATCGCCTTTGGCCAGTTGTCATCTCGTACCGGCGGGCGAGCATCGGGCGTAGATGCCTGTCCCAGTCGGCCCGTGTCGACTCCGACCACCGGATCGTCGTCTCGGTGGTGGCAAGCCAGCGGCGCAACGAATCCCCGAGATCGTCGGCGTCGGCCTCCGTGTCGGCATCGGGCCCCCGCGCCAATGCGCGACGCAGAGTGAGCAGCACCAGCGCCAGCCCCACACCGGACGCCGCCAACACCCAGCGTCGATCCTGCTGCGTCAGCGCCAACAGTTCGATGCCGACGATGAGGCAAACGCCAAGGGTCGTAATCTTTTTCATGCGGCACTCCGCGAACCCAGCTCGTCGAGGACCAACCGGAGGACGCCTACCGCGATGTCGCGGTGGCCCTCGTTCATCACATGGGGGCTGAACCGCGCCTCGGCGAACAGGTTCACCAATTGGACGGCGTTGTCGGCGTGCAGGGCGTGGTGCTCGACCGCGCGGGCCAGCACCTCGGTGGGGGTGTCGAATTCCCGGGGGGCGGCGCCGGGAACATGTGCGAGTTCACGTTCCATCGCGGCATAGCAGGCGATGATCGCCTCGCGCGGTTCGCGGCTCAGGTCCGTCATCTCGGCCAGACCGCGTTCGGCGGCCCGCGCCAGCGACTCCGAACGCGCCGCCGGCGCCGGCGGCTCCGCCGGTTCGTCGGCGACGACGGGTGCGGTCGGACGCCAGCGCCGTCGCGCCGTGGCGACCGTACCGCCGACGAACAACACCAACATCGCGACCGTGCAGGCAAGCAGGATCCCGAGTAAGTTCTGCGAGCCGTCGCGGGGACGGTGTTGAGGCTGCTGCTGCGGCGGCGGCGCGGACGGATTCGTCGGCGGCGCCGCACCGGTATCGGGTGGTGACGGGGCCGGCGCGACGCCGTGGCCCAGGAAGCGGGCCAGCAGCATCACGACCACGAGCCAGGCCGCGATCACGGCGAGTCCGATCAGCAACACGCGCCAGCTCGGCCGCCCCCGGCCGGTGCCGAGCATCTCGGACAGTGCCCCTGCGGTCGGCGCGGGAGCGCGGGGGTCACGCAACCGCGCGACGACGGCGATCGCGATCAGCGCGAGCGTCACGGCCAGGGCCGCTACCACGAAGGCCAGCGCCGCGCGACCGCCCGACTCGTTGCGCACCGCATCGTGACGAGCCGGAAGGTAGCCGCGCAGGGCGGCCGCGACCACGAGCAGCAGGACGATCAGGGCAACGACTCGCCCTGTCGGTTTGTCTATAGCAGGCATTGGCACACCACTCGATTGGTTGCCTGCCGCCGTCGCGGCACTGACTTTTCTCATACTTGCACGTCAAGCGGCCCCAGGGCCAGGACCGGCGTCGCCGCTTATCCACAGTCGGCGGTTCATCCACAGATGGTGCGTGGGCGGTGCCTGTTCGAACTCGTGTTCGATACCGTGGGCTGTGTGGGTCCTCTGGTGAACGCGGAACTGGCGCGAGAGCGCATCTGCTCGGCGCTCGACGCGATCGATGCTGCCCACGAGGTGCTGCGCCAGACCCCGTCGGACGCGGTCGGCAATGCCTTTCGGGTCGGCGTCGCCGAGCGCCTGGAGGCCCAGGACCGCGCCAATCGCGGCCTGATGTACCGGATTTTCGGCGAAATCGCCGAGCCGCCGGACGGGTCAGGGTGCGTTCCGGCGGTGCGCGGCACGCTGTGGGCGCGGCTACGCATCACTCCCAAGGAAGTCGCGCGCCGCTTTCGGCTCGCTGCGCGTCTCCAGCCACGCCATTCGCTGACCGGCGCGCCCCTGGAACCCGAACTGCCGGCGTTGGCGGAGGCGGTAACCGCCGGCGCGGTGGGTGAGGACCACATCCGCGCCGTGTGCGCCGCCGTGGACACCTTGCCCTCCTGCGTATCGCCGTGTGATGTGGCGGATGCCGAGCGCACGCTGGTACGGCACGCGACCAAACTCGACGCCGCCGTGGTCACCAAGCTGGGCCACCGGATTGCCGACTATCTCAATCCCGACGGCCGCTTCACCGACGTCGATCGCGCCCGCCGCCGTGGCGTGTACCTCGGCCCGCAGGGGCCCGACGGAATGTCCCGACTTTCCGACCTACTGGATCCCGAGGCCAGGGCCTACTTCGAAGCCCTCGAAGCGGCGGTGCGGCCCGGGCGCCATCAGACCCCCGACAGCGATCCTGAGACGCGCGATGATCGCACCCCGGCCCAACGCGGCCACGACGCCCTCAAGCTTGGCCTCGAAATCGCCCTCGCCTCCGGCGGTCTCGGGGCGCACCGCGGGCTGCCCGTCACCGTGATCGCCACGACCACAGTGGCCGAACTCGACCGAGCCGCGCACGCCGCGGTCGACTCGTCGATCCCGATGCCCGCGCCGGCGCACACCGGCGGCGGTTCACGACTGCCCATGCCGGATTTGATTCGCATGGCCGCCAAGGCGATTCACTATCTTGCGGTGTTCGACGAGCACACCGGCCGGCCGTTGTATCTAGGGCGTCAAAAACGCATCGCATCCGCGGACCAACGGCTCGTCTGCTACGCCCGTGACCGAGGCTGCACCCACCCCAATTGCCTCGAACCCGGCTATCATTGCGAAATTCACCACGCCCACGAATGGGCAGAGGGCGGACGCACGGACGCCGACAACCTGTTCTTCGCCTGCGGATCCGACCACGGCGCGGTGGGGCGCGGCGAATGGCGCACGGCGGTGGCCGGCAACGGCCGACTCGCCTGGACCGACGGCAAGGGGCCGCCCGAGGTCAATCATGCGCACCATCCCGACGAGCTGCTGCGCGGGGATCCCGACCCGCCCGAAGGCCAGCCGGTCTAGGCAGGCGTGAAAGGCCGGAAACTGCCGTCGAGGACCTGAAGGTGACCGATGGTGCGGCCGGTGACCTTCCCGGGATCGACTAGGGCCAATTCGACTGCCGCACAGGCGAATTCATCCTCCGACGCGGTGTCATCAAAGCTGCGGGCATAGTAGGCGAGTCCCGGGGTGAGGATCGGTTTGGACGGCGACAGCGCATTAACCGCGATGTTGTGGTCGGTCAGATCGAATGCGGCGCACTGGGTCAGGTGCTCGAGCGCGGCCTTGGATCCGCCATACCCGGGCAGCACGCCACCGCCGCGGTCGGCGTACGGCCCATCGCCCGGCAGTCGCGACGCGACCGAGGTGATGTTGATGATCGAGCCGCCACCCGCCTCGATCATGTCGGGGCACACCATCTGCATCAGCTCGTAGGCCGCGAAGACGGCGATGTCGAAGTGCCGGCGATACGCGTGCAGCGGCGTGCTGACGAATCCCGGCCAGCCGGGCTTGACGGCACCCGACGGCTTGGCGCCACCCGACGGCTTGGCGGTGCCGTCACGCGGTTGCGCGCCCGGCTTCGGCGGTCGCCCGGGCGCGGTGAAGGCCGCATTGTTGACCAGAATCCCGATGGGACCCAACGCCTCTCGCGCCGACTGCACCAGCCGGGCAACCTGCTCACGGTCGGTCAGGTCCGCCCGGACCGGCAGGGCCCGCCCGCCGGCGGCCTCGATGTCGGCGACGGTCTCGCCGATGGTTCCCGGCAGCCGGTCGTCCCAGACTTCTTCGGTACGCCCGGCGACCGCCACCGCCGCACCCTCGGCGGCCAGGGCCAGCGCGATGGCCCGGCCCAGACCGCGGCTGCCGCCGGTGACGATCGCGGCGCGACCCGCAAGCCGTCCCGTCACCGCCGCACCCCGTGTACGACGATGGCGGTGGTCTGCTCCACCCACGCCTCGTCGAGCTCCTCTTCCGGACGCAGCAGCATCCGCAGCATCGTCGCTCCCCCAATCAACTCGATCAACCGGTCGGGATCCACATCGGGATGGGCTTCGCCCCGGTCAACCGCCTCCCGCAACCGCACCCGCACCGCGGTGAACAAATCCACGAACCGCGACATCACCCGCGCGTTGAGCGCCGGGTCGGCCGTCATGTCGGCAACCAGACCGGGCAACGCGGCACGCACCACCGGGGTGGTGAACACGTCGCGGGTGGCCTCGATCATCATCCGCATGTCGGCGGCGATGTCCCCGGCCGGCGACTCCAGGGCGGTCGGGGCCGTCGGGAACGCGGCCTCGTGCACCAGCTCGGCCTTGCTCGACCACCGGCGGTACAGCGCGGATTTCGTGGTGCCGGCGCGCTCGGCGACCGCGGCCAGGCTGATGTTGGAATAGCCCGTTTGGACAAGCAGTTCCGCGGTCGCCGAAAGGATCGCGGAGTCGATACGCGGATCGCGTGGGCGGCCGGCGCCGGAGGCCTTGTCAAGGCCGGACGGGTCTGCTTTCATAACGCTACCTACCGTATCGTAATTGCCTCAACGAAGGAGGCACCTTATGGCAACAGAACCGGCGGTCGACAACGTCGACCGGCTGCAACGCTCCAGCCGCGACGTCAGCACATTGCCGACGGTCATGTCACGCTGGCTCTCCACCGTACTGCCGGACGCCGCAAATCCCGAGGTGACCGTGGAAAGCGGCGTGGATTCGACGGGCATGTCGTCGGAAACGATCATCCTGACCACCCGCTGGCAACAGGACGGCCGGCCGACCGAACAGAAGCTGGTGGCGCGGGTGGCCCCCACCGCCGAGGATGTGCAGGTCTTCCCGACCTACCGGCTCGACCACCAATTCGACGTCATCCGCAAAGTGGGTGAGCTGACCGACGTGCCCGTGCCCCGGGTGCGCTGGCTGGAGAACACCGGGGATGTCCTGGGCACACCGTTTTTCGTGATGGACTACGTGGAGGGCGAGGTGCCGCCCGACGTCATGCCGTACACCTTCGGCGGCAACTGGTTTGCCGACGCGCCCGCCGAGCGGCAGCGCGAACTGCAGGACGCCACCGTCGGCGTCCTGGCCACGTTGCACTCGATCCCGAACGCGCAGAGCACATTTGGCTTCCTCACCGAGGGGCAATCCGGCGACACCGCGCTGCGCAAGCACTTCAACTGGGTGCGGTCCTGGTATGACTTTGCGGTACCCGACATCGGGCGATCACCGCTACTGGAGCGGACCTTCGACTGGCTGGAGGCCAACTGGCCGGCCGCGGCGGCCGCCGCCGAGCCGGTGCTGCTGTGGGGTGACGCCCGGGTCGGCAACGTGCTGTACCACGATTTCCGGCCGGTGGCGGTGCTGGACTGGGAGATGGTGACGTTGGGTCCGCGCGAGCTGGACGTGGCGTGGATGATCTTCGCGCACATGGTCTTTCAGGAGCTGGCCGGCCTAGCCACCCTGCCCGGGCTACCCGGGGTGATGCGCGAGGAGGACGTGCGCGCCACCTACGCGCGGCTGGCCGGAGTCGAAGTCGGCGACCTGCATTGGTTCTACGTGTACTCCGGCGTGATGTGGGCGTGCGTGTTCATGCGCACCGGCGCCCGGCGGGTGCACTTCGGCGAGACCGAAAAGCCCGACGACGTCGAATCGCTGTTCTATCACGCCGGATTGATGCGCAGGCTAATCGGTGAGGGGTTGATCGGCGAAAGCCCAATCGGAGAGGACCAGTAATGCTCGGACCGCTCGACGAGTTCCCGGTACATCAGATCCCCCAACCGATCGCCTGGCCGGGCTCCTCGGACCGCAACTTCTACGACCGCTCCTACTTCAACGCCCACGACCGCACCGGCAACATCTTCGTGATCAGCGGCATCGGCTACTACCCCAACCTCGGGGTCAAGGACGCGTTCCTGCTCATCCGGCGCGGGGATACCCAGACCGCCGTTCATGTTTCGGACGCCATCGATCAAGACCGGCTCAACCAGCACGTCAACGGCTACCGCGTCGAGGTCATCGAACCGCTGCGCAAGCTGCGCCTCGTGCTCGACGAAACCGAAGGCATCGCAGCCGATCTCACGTGGAATGGCCTGTTCGACGTCGTGCAGGAACAACCGCACATCCTGCGCTCGGGCAACCGGGTCACCCTGGACGCGCAGCGCTTCGCGCAGCTGGGCAGCTGGAGCGGGCACATCGTCATCGACGGCGAGCAGATCACCGTCGACCCCGACACCTGGCTGGGCAGTCGCGACCGGTCCTGGGGTATCCGACCGATCGGCGAGGCCGAGCCCGCGGGCCGGCCCGCCGACCCGCCCTTCGAGGGGATGTGGTGGCTCTACGTACCCATGGCATTCGACGATTTCGCCATCGTGCTCATCATCCAGGAAGAGCCCAACGGGTTCCGCTCGCTCAACGACTGCACCCGCATTTGGCGCGACGGGCGCGTCGAGCAGCTGGGCTGGCCCCGAGTCAAGATCCACTACCGCTCCGGGACCCGCATCCCGACCGGCGCGACGATCGACGCCACCACCCCGGACGGGACCCCGGTCCACTTCGACGTCGAGTCCAAGCTGCCGGTGCCCATTCACGTCGGCGGCGGCTACGGCGGCGACTCCGACTGGATCCACGGCACCTGGAAGGGCGAAAAGTTCGCCGAGCGGCTGACGTACGACATGACCGACCCGGCCATCGTCGGCCGCGCGGGGTTCGGCGTGATCGACCACGTCGGCCGCGCGGTCTGCCGCGACGGCGACGGCGAGCCGGTCGAGGGTTGGGGCCTCTACGAGCACGGCGCGCTGGGCCGCCACGACCCGTCCGGGTTCAAGGATTGGCTGACGGTCGCGCCCTAGGTCAGCGGCGGTGATTCAGCGGCGGTAGGCCGCGCCCGGGTGGTCGTCGGGCAGCAGCGGCCCCCCGGCGCCGAGCCGCTGGCGCAGCGTGGAACGCGGCGGCCGCTCGGGGACGCGTCCCCGCCGACGCAGCTCGGGGACAACGAACTTCGCGAAATCGGCGAAGGTGCCCGGGGTCGTCACGTAAGCCAGGTTGAACCCGTCGACGTCGGCCTCGGTGACCCACCGCTCGAGTTCGTCGGCCACCTCGGTCGGCGAACCCACCAGCACCGGGCCGCGGCCGCCGATCCCGATCTCGTCGGCCAGCTCGCCCACCGTCCAGGCGCGTTCCGGCGCGGCGGTGGTGAACGAGGCCAGCGCCGAGCGGTTGGCGTCGGTCTCTACGTATTTCAGCGGTTCGCCGGGGTCGAGTTCGGCCAGGTCGACCCCGGTCCAGCCGCCGAACAACGCCAGCGCTGCGGCGGGGCTGACATACCGCCGGTATTCAGCCAGCTTGGCGACGGCCTCGTCGTGGGTCTCGGCGACCACCGGGGTCACCATGGTGAACACCTTGATCGAGCGTGGGTCGCGGCCCAGCTCGGCGGCGGCGGTCCGCAACGCGCGCACCGGACCGCGAACGATCTGCGGCGTCGGGCCCGAGACGAAGACCGCCTCGGCGTGGGCCGCCGCGAACCGCACGCCCCGCGCCGACGCGCCCGCCTGGAACAGCACCGGGGTGCGTTGTGGCGACGGCTCGCACAGGAACGGACCGGGCACCGAGAAATAACGGCCCTTGTGCTCGATGTCGTGCACCTTGGCCGGGTCGGTGAAGACGCCCCGCTGCGGGTCGCGCACCACGGCGTCGGCCTCCCACGACCCCTCCCAGAGCTTGTAGCAGACCTCGAGGTACTCGTCGGCGATCTCGTAACGCTGGTCGTGCGGGATCTGGGCGTCCAGGCCCAAATTCCTTGCGGCGCTGTCCAAATAGGACGTGACGATGTTCCACGCCACCCGGCCGCCGGTCAGGTGGTCCAGCGTCGAGAGCCGGCGGGCCAGCGCGTAGGGCTGCTCGTAGGTCAGCGACAGGGTGATCCCGAAGCCGAGGCCCTCGGTCACCGCCGCCATCGCCGAGACCGCGGCCGTGGGGTCGTTGACCGGAAACTGGGCGGCGTCGACGACCGCAGCGTCGCGCGAGCCGCCGTACACGTCGTAGACCCCGAGCACGTCGGCGAGAAACAACGCGTCGAATCCGCCGGTCTCCAGGATGCGGGCCAGCTCGGTCCAATAGCCCAGCTCCCGGTACCGGTAGCCCTGATCGTCGGGATGCCGCCACAACCCCGCGGACTGATGCCCGACACAGGCCATGTCGAAGGCGTTGAGAAAGATCCTGCGCGGCGCACTCACCCGATGTCATCCTCACGCGTCTCGCGCGCCGCGTACGCGGCGGCAATCGTGATCGCCGCCAGCACCGCGAAGTACGCCACGATCAGCCACGGCCGGCCACCGCCGACCACCAACAACGACGCGGCGATCAACGGCGCGAACCCTCCCGACAGTACGGCACCGATCTGATAACCCAGCGACGCGCCGCTGTAGCGCACCCGGGTGCCGAAGAGCTCGGCGAACCAGGCCGCCTGCGGGCCATACATCGCGTCATGAACGACGTTGACGCCGAACACGATTGCCAGCACGACCCATAGCGCCGACCCGCTGCCGGCGGCCAGGAAGAACAACGCCAGGGCAACGACCCCGGCGAGCGCGCCGAACAGATACGGTGGCCGCCGCCCCACCCGGTCCGACAGCAGCGCCCAGCCCGGCGTGCTGAGCAACCCGAGCGCCGAGGAGACCAGCACCGCGATCAGACCCACCGCGCTGCCCTTGCCGAATGAATCCTGAAGATAGCTAAGCGAATACGTCGTCAACAAAACGAAAAGCCCGATCTGCGACAGCCGCAATCCGGTGGTGATGACCACGTTGCGCGAGTCGGTGCGCAGCACCTCCACTATCGGCAGCCGGGCCAGCTCGTCGCGCCGCTTGAGCCGCTCGAAGATTTCCGCATCGGTCAGCTTCAGCCGGACGAACAGGCCGATGCCGACCAGAAAAACGCTGAGCAGGAACGGGATTCGCCATCCGTAGGTGAGGAAGGCCGGCCCGGTGACCTTGCGCGCGAGGAAGAACACCGAGGTCGCCAACAGCATGCCGGCCGGCGAGCCCAACTGGGTGAAGCTGCCGAACAATCCGCGACGATCGGGCGGTGCGTGCTCCACCGAGAGCACGGCGGCGCCACCCCATTCGGCCCCCACGGCCAGGCCCTGCACCACCCGCAGGGTCGCCAGCAGCGCCGGCGCCAGCAGCCCGGCCGCGGCATAGGTCGGCAGCGCTCCGATCGCGGTGGTGACCAGACCCATCACCACCAACGCGCCCACCAGAACCGCCTTGCGGCCCAACCGGTCGCCGAAGTGCCCCGACAGCACCGCACCGAGGGGCCGGGCCCCGAATCCGGCGGCGTAGGTGGCGAACGAAGCCAGTGTCCCCGCGGTCGATGAGATATTCGGGAAGAAAAGCGGTTTGAAGACCAACGCCGACGCGGTCGCGTACAGGTAGAAGTCATACCACTCGATGGTGGTGCCGATCATGCTGCCCAGGGCCACGGTGCGCAGGTTCGGCGCGGTGCCGGCGACCACGGCTGAACTGGCAGGACTGGCGGCAGAACTGGTGACGGGGCTTTCGGAAAGCACGTGGTGGCAGCGTAATTAACATAGCGAGCTAGGCATATGTTTGCCATCGCCGTGAGCCAAACGCCGGCGACCAGCTTGTAAGAAATTGCCATGAAATGCGCAGAAATGCGGTTCACTAGACCGCGTGTCGAATCCGCCGCGCATTGTCGACGTTGTCGTCGTCGGTGCGGGCTTCGCCGGACTCGCCGCGGCGCGCGAGCTGGCACGGCAAGGCCACGATGTGGCGGTTTTCGAGGGCCGCGACCGCGTCGGCGGACGGTCCCTGACCGGCAGCGTCGCCGGATTGCCGGCCGATCTGGGCGGCACGTTCGTCGGGCCGACCCAGGACGCCGTATTGGCGATGGCCGCCGAACTCGACGTCCCGACCACCCCGACGCATCACGACGGCAAGAACCTGATCCATTGGCGCGGGTGGACGCACGCGTATCACGGCACCATCCCCAAGCTTTCGCTGACCGGCCTGCTGGATATCGGCCGGCTGCGCTGGCAATTCGACAGGATCGCGCGCAGCGTCCCGCTGGCGGCGCCGTGGGACGCCCGCCGCGCGCGTGAACTCGACGGCCTGTCGCTCGGCGGCTGGTTGCGCTCGGTGCGTGCGACGGCTTCCTCGCACGACCTGCTGGCGATCGTGGCGCGGGTGACCTGGGGATGCGAACCCGACGACGTGTCGATGCTGCACGCCGCCCGCTACGCGCACGCGGCCGGCGGGCTGGACCGACTGCTCGACGTCGAGGACGGCGCCCAACAGGACCGCTTCCCCGGTGGCACGCAACAGATCGCCGAGGCGGCGGCCGCCGAACTGGGCACCCGGGTGGTGCTCAACGCCCCGGTGCGGCGGATCGAGCGGCACGGCGCGGGCGTCACCGTCACCACCGACCTCGGCGAGACCGAGGCCGGGTTCGTCATCGTCGCCATCCCGCCGGCTCACCGCGCCTCCATCGAGTTCACTCCCCCGCTGCCCGCCGAGTACGAGCAACTCGCCCGGCACTGGCCGCAGGGCCGGCTCAGCAAGGCCTACGCCGCCTACTCCACGCCGTTTTGGCGGACCAACGGGTTTTCCGGGCAGGCGCTGTCCGACGAGGGCCCGGTCTTCATCACGTTCGACGTCAGTCCGCACCCGGACGGACCGGGCATCCTGATGGGTTTCGTCGACGCCCGGTCGTTCGACTCGCTACCCAGCGATCAGCGTCGCCGCGACGCGTTGCGCTGCTTTGCAACGCTTTTCGGAGACGACGCGCTCAAGCCCTTGGACTACGTCGATCACCGTTGGGGCGCAGAGGAATTCGCGCCGGGCGGCCCCACCGCCGCGGTGCCGCCGGGATCGTGGACCCGGTTCGGGCCGTGGCTGCGCGAACCGGTCGGGCCGATCCACTGGGCCGGCACCGAAACCGCCGACGAGTGGACCGGTTTCCTCGACGGGGCGATTCGCTCCGGGCAGCGCGCGGCCGCGGAGATCACCGCGCTGCTATGAGCTGATCCGGCGGGTGGCCGCGTTGCGCATCGCCGTTTCGGCGAGCGCGCGCAGCTGGCGGTTCACCTCGCGGGGGTGTTCGAGCATCGAGCAGTGCCCGCCGGGCAGTTCGACCAGGTCGATCAGGTTGGGCACGCTGCGCGCGATCCTGCGGGACTGGCTGATCGGGGTGAGCCGGTCGCGTTCGCTGCCGATGACCAACGTCGGGACGGTCAATCCGTCCAGGTCGAGATAGCGCGACCCGAGAGACGCGACCAGCGCCCTCGCGCACCCCGCCCGTCCGGCCGGTGAGGTGTTCTCGAAGAGCTCGTAGACAAGCCTGGCGATGCCCGGATCGGCGTCTCGTCCGGTGGCCAGCATCGCCACCACATAGCGGCTCGGGATGCGGGCGGGACCGGGCACCGCGAACCCACCGAACGCATTGATCAGGGTGCGGCCGGCCAGAACCCGGGCCGGCGACAACCCGTAGGGCACCGGCAACAGCTGCACCTTGCGGATCAGATCGCCGGTGGTGGTATTGATCAGCGCGACCGCGTCCGCGCGCCGGGGAACCTTGTGGCGGTAGCGCTCCGACCACGCCGCGATGGTGATGCCGCCCATCGAGTGGCCGGCCACCACGGCGCGTTCGTGCGGCGCCAAGGTCGCATCCAGCACCGAATCCAGGTCGGAGGCAAGGTGTTTGAGGCTGTAATTGTTGGCTCGTGGCACGCCGCTGCGGCCGTGGCCGCGATGATCGAAGGCGATCACCCGGTAGTCGTGGGACAGGTCGGCGATCTGGTACGCCCACGCCCGGATGGCGCAGGTGATGCCGTGCGTCAAGACGATCGGATAACCGTCGGGCGGCCCGAACACCTCCGCGTGCAACCGGGTGCCGTCGGCCGCCCGGACCGTGACGGTCTCACTGGGCGGCAGCCGGTCGGGGAACGGGTCAACCGTGCGGGCCGATCGTCGAGCACTCATCACCGCTCCCCCCTCCAACGCGGCGCCGTTGCCGCAGCTAAGGATGGGACGATTTTATCCCTAAGTTCGGTTCGCTTTTGGTAAATCCGGCAAACGATTCTTATGAGACGCTTAGACTCGTGTCGGGGTTGTCGCGCCGGGCATTTTTCGCGGCCGCGACCGGCGTGGCCGGTGGCGCGCTGGCCGCCGGGTGCGCACCGAACCAACCGACACCCGCCACGGGCCGCCCGTCCGCTCGGCCCGCGCCGGACACCACCTCGATCCTCGTCGTCGGCGCCGGGATGGCGGGTTTGTCCGCCGCCCGCAGCCTTGCCGACGCCGGGCGCCCGGTTCGCGTCATCGAAGCCCGCGACCGCATCGGTGGCCGGGTCTGCACCGACCGCGGCTGGGGCACGCCCCTGGAGCTGGGCGCCTCGTGGATCCACGGCACGACGGACAACCCGCTGACCGAGCTGGCCCGCCGGGCGCGATCGCAACTGGTAAGCACCGACTATTACGGGTGGGTCAGGCTCGCGGTCGATCCCGCGCTACAGCCGCTGGATTACCAGAGCGCAACCTGGCGATCGTTTGTCGAACGGGCGCGCAGTCTGCGCGACGCGACAAGCCTGGGCGCCGCGGTGCAAGCCGCCGCCGACGGCGCACGGCTGTCCGCATCCGACCGCGCCCAGCTGGCCTTCTATCTGACCACCGAGATCGAGGACGAATACGCCGCCGACGCGAATCAGCTTTCGGCCGCCACCTTCGACAAGGGCGATTACGCCGGCGGCGACCAGGACGTCATCATCAACGGCTATGACGCCCTGCCCAATTCGCTTGCCGAGGGGCTGACCATCGAACTCGACACGCCGGTCACCGCGATCGTGCAACGCGACGACGCAGTCATCGTGCGGGCCAAAGACAAGTCGTTTCGGGGTTCGGCCGCGATCGTCACCGTTCCCCTCGGCGTGCTGAAATCCGGTGCGATCGCCTTCGATCCGCCGCTGCCCGACGCGCACGCCCGGGCCGTGACCGCCCTGGGTTTCGGCGCATTGTCCAAGAGCTTCTTTCGCGTGGACCAGCGAACGTGGAAGGTAGACAACGCTTTTTACCAGTACCTCGGGCCCGAAGGCGGGCTGTGGTCACAATGGTTCACCCTGCCCGGCGATGCCGGCCCAATCGTGTTGGCGCTCAACGGCGGCGAGCGCGGGCGATTCGTGGAGTCACGCGCGCCCGGGGACGTGCTGGCCAGCGCGCTGCCCGTGGCCCGCCGGCTCTTCGGCGACAACATCTCGCTGACCGAGGTGCGGACCTCGAACTGGACCGTCGACCCGTACGCCCTCGGCGCCTATTCGTTTCACCCGCCCGGCTCCGGCCTCGACGACCGTCGCCGGCTACAGCAACCGATCGGTGACCGGCTTTACCTGGCGGGTGAGGCGGTGGGCATCGACAATCCGGCCACCGCGGCGGGCGCGCTGGCCAGCGGGCGCTATGCCGCCGATCAGCTCCTGCATCGACTGAACGGTTGACCCGGCCGGCTTGGCCGTCAGGAGGATGCGGCCTGCTGCCTCAGCGTGGTGTGCGGGCTTTGGCCATAGGTCTGCCGATAGAGCACCGCGAATCGACCGGTATGCGCGAAGCCCCACCGCTGGGCGATCTCGGTGACGGTCGAGCCGGGGGTCGTCGCTGTCATCAGCTCTTGATGGGCGCGGCTGAGCCGGACGCGGCGCATGTATTCGGTCGGAGTCGTGTCGAGCTGTCGCCGAAAGAGGTACTGCACCGCCCTGGGGGTCAGGTGCACCGCCGCCGCGACCTCGTTGATGCCGATGTCTTCGGCGGCGTGGCGGTGGATGAAAGACACTGCCTCCTTGAGGGTTTCGGGCAGGGCGAGATCGCTGGCCGGGTCGTGTTCGGTGAGGTTGGACGGGTAGCACTCGAGCAGCGCACCGGCCACCAGGTTGGCCATACCCGCCGCGATCCGCGGCTGCGCGGCGGTGTCGGCGGAAGTCAACGTCGCCACCACATAGTCCAGGGCTCGGTGCCATGCCCGCACGGCCGCACGGGAGCGCGGGCGCCAATTCAAGAACCGGGTCTGCTGCCCCAGCGACGAATGCCAGTCCGCGGCGACTCTCTGCAACGCTTCCGCCTCGACCTTGATCACGTCGAAACGCGCGCTATTGCAGTGCAATACGCACGACATGCCATGCGCGACGAGAATGGGGAAGTCCGTGGTCGCCAGCGGACCGCCCGCGACGCTCAACGATCCCGCACGCGGCTGGACCACCACGATGGTGTCGGATGCCGAGATCTCGAGGGTCGAACGACCCTGGATCATCACCTCATCGACCGTCAACAGACCGGCATCACTGCGCCGATGTGACATCGCGGCGTGAGTGGTGAGCCCGGAGATGCGCCAGCCCGGTTGATACGCGCCGGCGAAGAACCGCCGCGCGGCCTGTGCATCGACAGTGCGAAACTGCTTGTATTGCACAGCGGCTGGGCGGATCGCCGGTTCGGCCTCACGGCCGAGCACCGGACGTGCGGGACAATAACCGGACCCGGGCCCCTCGTCCGATTCCCCGACGAGCCCCACTGCCGGCTTCGCGGGTTTGCTGCCGGCCTCACTCGTCACGGTGGTCATGACCGGCCTGGATGCTTTGCGTTCGGGCCTCGCATCATTGCCTCATCGCGCCGTCGATGGTGCAGCGATCCGGTCCTGCGGCCCGACGGTCTCGTAAATGTTCAGCGTGTCGAGCGCAATTCGCGGCCACGCGAACCGCGACACGGCGCGGCTACGGCCCGACGAACCCATGCTCTTAGACTGAAAGCGCTGGCCGAGAAGCCTTCTCGCCGCCGCGGCCAACGCGACGGGATTCTCCGGCGGCACCACCAGACCGGTGATGTCGTCGAGCACGACGTCGGCCAGCACACCCACGCTGGCCGCGACCACCGCCACCCCGCTGGACATGGCCTGCAACACGGCGGTGGCCCGGGGCGGTTGACGGGGCGTGCATGCCACCATGTCGGCGGACCGGATGAACTTGGGCAGTTCGGCATCGGCGACCCGGCCGGCGAAGCGCACCCGGTCGTCCACACCCAGCTCCGACGCGAGACGTTGCAGCTGCGCACGTGCATCGTCGTGGCCGCTGCTATTGGCGTCGTTTTCGACGATCAGCAATTCGGCGCCGCGCACCTTGGGCAGCGCACGGATTGCGATATCGAGACCATTGCACCACAACGGATTTGGCGCCACCAGCAGGATACGTTGCAGCCCGTTACGCGATACTGCCGGACCAGTCGGACTGTAGCGCTCGGCGTCAACACCGCACGTCAAAGTGGACACCCTGGCCCGGCGGTGACGCAGTCGGGTCAGCGCATCGGCGTCGACGCTGCTCTCACCCGTCACCCAGGTAGCGCTGCGCGCCAGGAGCGGTTCCACGCGCTCCCGTTCGTTCCGTTCCGCCCCGGCGTGGCCACGCGATGTCGCGGCCAACCCCAAAAAGGTCTGCACGGTCGGGATGTGTCGACGGCGCGCGGCCAGCTGGGCGGCCAAGCCGCCCAGCCAGCCGTAGGCGTGCACGACGTCTGGAGGCTCGGTCGACCAGATTCGGTCCAAAGTGGCCGCCCACTCCCCCACATCGGGCAGCACGTCAACCGGTGATGCCGCCTTGCGGGGACCGACGGGAACCGAGATGCGGTGGTAATTGGCCTCGGCGGCCACTTGCGCGGAACGCCGGCTGGCTCGTCGCAGGCAGATAGTGGCGTTGTGGCCCTGGGCCGCCAGCGCGGCGCATAGCTGCTCCGGGTCCTCCCCGACGACGTCGTCGCCACTGACAATTGCCACCCTCAACTGCTATTCCCTCCGCGCCACCGTCCTTCTGCCAACACCAGATGGCATACCCTGCGCGGAAATCGCGAAACGGCTGCGACGGCCTCTTCGCCTGCAGGCCCGAGGTTCGCCACGTGGACTAGAGGTAAGCGCTAAACCGGGATCGCCCGGGACTGCGGCGTGGGTCGGCAAGGTGGAGACTTGAGGGATGCAGACTCACGGGCACGGCACCGCCGTTGAGCTGGTGGCGCTGCTGGCGTCGGCGGGTGGCCTGGAAGCCCTGTCGACGGTCTTGCGCGATCTGCCCCCGGACTTTCCGGCCGCCGTCGTCGTGCAACAACACCTGGGGGGCCACACCAGCGTCCTGCCCACCATCCTGGGCCGACTGATGGATCGTCCGGTCGGCTGGGCGCGCCAGGGACAGGCCCTCACACCGGGACAGGTGGCGGTCTGCCCGCCGGGAATGCTGTTGGAAGTCACCGTCGATGCCCACTTCCGGCTGCACAGCGGGGTCAACCACGGGACCCAGGGGTCGGACGTGCTGCTGACGTCCATGGCCAGTTCGTACGGACCGAGGAGCGTTGCCGTGGTGCTGTCGGGGTCGGGACACGACGGGGCGGCGGGCACCGTCGCGATGAAGGATGCCGGTGCCATCGTCATCGCCGAAAGTCCGGCGACGGCGCAGTACCCGTCGATGCCGCTAGCCGCCGCGCGCGCCGGCGCCGACCTGGTGTTGGACATCGACGAAATCGGGCAGGTCTTGGTCGGCATCGTCGGTGGGGCACCGCTACCCCAACAGCGGAAATCACCGGCACCCCAGGCTATGGACGTCGGCGCGGCCATTGCCACCACCTACGGCGTTCTCGACGGCTTACCCCCGAAGTTTGGCAGCAACACTGCGGCGGCCCGGGGCGAGCTCGCCCGACGGCGGGCGGCAGAACTGCAACGCAGGCGGCGGGAGCTAACGGTGGGATTGGGCGCCACGCAGGAGACGGTTGCCTTGGCTCGACGCAGGGCCCAGGAATCACGGTCCCGCGCGCAACTAGCTCATCAGGCCGCCGAGGAAGCATCCGTCCGGTGGCCGAATCGGTTGTCGCACCACCAGATCACGGGTAACTAACCGACAACCTCCATCAGCAGCAGCGCCCCGCCGACCGTCCCCTCGCTGGAGCGGAACGACGTGCACGTGATGCGCACCGTGGCCGGACGGCCACGCCGGTTGACGGCGTCCACCACCACGTGACCGGAGCTCTCCGGGTCGACAAAAGCGTTGCCGATCAAGGGCCGCACGGCATCAAGCGGCAGGCCGATGTCCAGGTTGGTCAGCCTTGACCCCGTCGCTTCGTCGGCCCGCAGCCCCCAGAGCTCCTCACAGCCGCGGTTCCACAGGATCACCTTCATTTCCCGGTCGACCACCACCATGCCCATCCGAACCGAGTCGATCAGCGAATCCTGGAAATGCTTGGCTTCGTCCAATTCCAGGCTGCGCTCGCGCAACATCTCGTTGATGGTGTGCAGTTCGTCGTTGGTGGACTGCAGCTCCTCGTTCATGGTCTCGAGTTCTTCGTTGGTCGACTGCAGTTCCTCGTTGGTGGTCTCGAGTTCCTCGACCGTGGATTGCAATTCCTCGTTGGTGGTCTCGAGTTCCTCGTTAGTGGATTGCAGCTCTTCGTAGGCCACCTCGAGTTGCCGGTTGGTTTGGACGACCTTGTCCAGCAGCGCGCGCGTCGCGGTGACGTCGAAGAACACGATCGACACCCCGAGCAAGCCGTTCTCGGCGTCGACGAGGGGGTTGACGTGGATCTCGAACCACACCGTTTCGGCACCCGGCCGCTGCCACTTGACGTCCTGGATCCGCGCCGAGCGCCGCTCCACCTTGGCCTGCTCTAGATATGCACGAAGCTCCACCGGACGGTAGGACACCTCGAGATCGCGCAGCAGCCGGCCGATGTCGCGGGCCGAGAGCCCGAAGGTGGTCTCGGCCTGCTGGTTGATCATGGCGACGGTGTCCTCGCCGGTGACCACGATCTGGGCCACCGGACTTGCGCGAAATGCCAAGTCGCGCACCGTCGTCAACCCCGGCAGGTCCACGTTGCGCTCGTAGAACGCCGCATTGGGATCGTAGCGATCCACTCCGCCGTGAGTTCCGGCCACCTTGCGAAAGATCCGGTGTTTGAGGTTCACCGGAGTGAATCTTTCTCCGTGGCTGAGCAACATCTCGGCGTGCCCGAGAAACAGCGTGCCCTGCGGCGCTAGGGCGAAATGCAGACGCCCCAACACGTTTCGCTGCGTCTCCGCGTTGAGATACATCAGGCTGTTGCGGCACACCAGCAGATCCACGCGCGAGATCGGCGCGTCCTTGACCAAGTCGTTGCGGCCGAAGATCACCGCGCGCCGCAGGTCTTTGTGAAAAGCGTAGCGGCCGTTGAGCTGTTCGAAATAGCGCCCCAACAGATCCGGCGGTACGGACTCGACCGCCTTGGCGTCGTAGGAGGCGGCCCGCGCCTCGCTGAGCGCGTCCTCGTCGACATCGGTGGCGTAGATCTTGACCCGTTCCCGGAACCCGTCCGGTCCTAATGCCTCGGCGAAGAGCATGGCCAGCGTATAGGCCTCCTGCCCCGAGGCGCAGCCGGCGCTCCACACCCGAATCGGATCGGCGGGGCCGCGCTCGGCCAGCAACCGCGGTATGATCTCGGCGCTGACGAACTCCCACGCATCGGGGTCACGGAAGAACGAAGTGACGTTGATCAGGACGGTGTTGAACAGCGCGGTGAATTCATCGGAACTGGCCTGCAGGAAATCGAGGTAGTCGTCGAACGCGGGGTAGCCCGCCTGGTCCATCCGGTGCCGGACGCGCCGCATCAGTGAGGTGCGCTTGTAGCCGGTGAAGTCGAATCCGCGCGAATCCCGCATATACCGCAACAGGGCTTCGAAAGCCTCGTCAGTCGTGGATTCCATGCACGTCCCGTCGATAACGATTTACCGAAGGACATGAACACTACTCGCGGTCAGAACTGGTTTTCCTGACCGATCAAAGCCCACACGGTTTTGCCCGACGACGTCGGGGTCGCGCCCCACGCCCGGCACAACGCGGCGACGATGGCCAGCCCAGAGACGATGTCGGCGCCGAGGGCGGCGTCTTCGTGCCGCCCGGGCAGGCGAGAACTGTTGTCCTCCACGGCGACCGTGACGGTGTCTTGGTAGCTCTCGACGATCAACACCGGTGCACTCCGCGTGTGGTCGAGAACGTTTTCGACGAAGACGGTGGCCAGCGTGGCAGCGACCGGGATCACCTCGCCGATGTCCCACTGGGTGAGCCATTCGCCGATCACACTGCGCGCAACCTCGAGGCTGCTGATGTTTCGTGCCAGGCTGGCGCGGGCCCGGCGTCGCACTCGCAGGGACTGACTCGCCACGGCGTCCAGGGCGATCTCGCGGGTGGCATGTATCGGCACATACCGGGTCACCCCGGCCGAGCTCATCGCGCGCCGCACCTGCGGGGCGGAAGCAACCAGCAGGATCGGCACATCGGGCCAGACGCTGACGTGCCAGCGAGCGCTGGTGAACACCGTCCACGCGGAGGCCGATGGCGCATGCAGGCCGTTGATGTCGACAATCACCGCGCGGGGTTCGTCGATCGCGGCCTTGATGACCGCGTCACGGATGGTCCGATAGGTCGAGCTGTCGAGTACCCCCGCCACGGTCAGGATCGGCAGGTCTTGAGACGTCTCCCGCTCGATCCGGACAGTCGGTCGGTCGCCGGTCATCCAGCTTCACCCTCTTGCTGGGCGGTGGTCGAGAGCCGGTCGCTGAGCAGGGTCAGCGCGCGCTCGGTCTCCTCCGCAATCGCCATGTAGCGCCGCACGAGCAGCTCGGTTCCAGCTTTGGCGGCCATGCCCCGGGCCAGCCTGGCCTTTTCCTGCAGGCTGCGCACCGCGATCCACATCGCCCCCTCGAGTTCGGTGTCCCGCGCGCCCAGCAGGGCCTCGGCCGTCCACGCGTGGCCCACCTGGCAGCGGAAATTGCCCTCGCTGACGGAAACCAGCGAGCCATTGCAGTCGGGGCAGGTGTAGCCCGACGGTGATCCCAGTTTCTCGGTATCGAAATCGGTCGCGAACCGCGACATCATGGCGATGCGGTTCTCGAGCTCCATCGCGGAGTCGCGCTCCATGTCGGAATCCTCTATCTCTCGGTGCGACAGCTCTTTGAGGACCGCGCCGATGCCGGCCGCCGGCGACTGCCGATCCACCACGCCGGCATCAACGGCGTTGGTCGGCATCGCCGGGAACAACGCGTCCTCGGGTGACTGGCCGATGGTGGTTCCGCCGCGCGAACGGATGGCGCCCAGTCCCAGCACGCCGTCGTCGAGCACGCCGGAGAGCAACACGCCGATCGCGCGGGGCCCGAAGTTCAATGCCACCGAGCGAAACAAGGCATTGATCGCCGGGCGGTGGCCGTTCTCGGTCGGCCCCTGGGTCAGCAGCACGCGATGATCGGCGACCAGCAGATGGCGGTCCGGCACACCGACGTAGATGCGGCCGGGCTCCAGCGCTGCGCCGTCTTGGGCAGCTACCGCCGGCAGCGGACCGCTGCGGTCGATGATGCGGGCGAGGATGCTGGGCGCACCCGCGGGCACATGAAGCACCATCAGATACGCGTACGGCACGTCCGGCGAGAGGCCGGCGGCGAGGTTGGACAGCGCTTCCACGCCGCCGGCCGATGCGCCGATCGCCACCACGCCTTGCAGGGCGCCGACCTCAGCCGTCTGAACCACCACTTTCGACTACCCCTATCGATGGTAGGTAATCGGCCGGCCGCTGAATAGCGGCCGCCGACGAGCTGCCCGACCGGTTCGTCGAGGACTTCGCCGCCGCCCTGGCGCGGCACCGCTGCTGGGAACGGCGCACGGACCCGGTGCCGGCCTGAGCAGGTTTTTGAACCGGCCGGGGCGGGCACTACTGACGAAGATGTCTGTGGACAGGAGGATGAATCATGCCGCGTTCCTCGATCAAGAACGAAAAGATGTATCAGGACTTGCGCAAGAAGGGCGACTCCAAGGAGAAGGCCGCGCGTATCTCGAACGCCGCCGCCGGCCAGGGCAAGTCGAAGGTCTCCCGCAAGGGCGGCAAGTCGGGGTCTTACCAGGACTGGACCGTGCCCGAGCTCAAGAAGCGCGCCAAAGAGCTTGGCATGTCCGGCTATTCGAGCCTGAGCAAGGACAAACTGGTCGCCAAACTGCGGAATCACTGACCGGTCAGGCCGAGTCGGTCGACCAGCACCAGAAAAGCGACGGCGTAGTCGTTGTCGGCGGTCTGCGCCCGAATGGCTTCCCAGTCCAGGCGTTCGCGCACCGCGCGGACCGCGGGCAGCAATTTGGCGAAGTCGCAGTGGTGCTCGCCCAGCGAGCGCAGCTGCTGGACCAGCACCATGGTGGGAGGCAACACCGGCATGCGGATCGCCAGCACGTCGCGTTGTTCGGCCCTGTTCAGCGTGTCGGCGTCCACGGGCACGCCATTGATGCGATGCAGGATATCCACGAGTACGCCGGCGGTGCGGGCCTTGAACAACCAGTCCTCCGGCGGGCGTTCGATGGCGAATCCGGCGTCGGCCAAAGCGGTGACGGCGGCGTCCACGTCGGTCTCGCTCACCACCAGGTCCACGTCGTGGCTGGGTTCCGGTGCGCCGTAAGCCCATAGCGCATAACTGCCGGCCAAGGCGAAGGGTGGCCCCTTCTCCTTGAGCGCCGAGGCCGCGCCCCGCAGCGCATCTCGCAATGGCGTGGCGCAGGCGGATCCGTCGGTGTGGGTGTCGGTGGCGGCCATGGTGTTTAGGTCATACCCGGCGAACGGGCGAGGCAACCTGGGGCGGTCGCTGAAGCCGTTTAACTTGCGGCTAATCGGGAAATCTTGGGGTTATGTCAACCGCCGTGCCATGCGCATATGACGGTGCAGCCGTCGTGATCCCCGTCCACAACGAACGAGCAAAGCTGCCTGCGTGTCTGCGCGCGGTACTGACTGCCGCCCTGTGTGCGCCGATCCCGGTGCAGATCGTGGTGGTGCTCGACGGTTGTGATGACGGCAGCGACGAACTGGCCGGCGACTACGGCCCCGATGTGCATTTCCTCAAGGTAGACGTGCACACTCCCGGCACGGCCCGGGCCGTCGGGTTCGGTTATGCGCGCTCCCTGTTCAGCGACGATGCCAACTGCTGGTTTGCCACCACCGACGCCGACGGTCGAGTCGACCCGCGCTGGCTGACCCATCAGCTGAAGTCCGGCGCGGAGATGGTCGTGGGCGTCGTGCGGTACTACGAGGCCGGCGCCGGACACCGGGAAAGCCACCACGAGTTGGTCGGCGGCGACATGGGCTTCGACGCGCGGGCGTATTGGCATGTCGGTGGCTTTCGTACCCTGCCGACCGGTGAGAAGACCGACTTGGTCGAGCGGTTCGAAGCCGCGGGCCACCGCATTCATCGACACACCGAACTGTCTGTGATCACACCGGCGCGGACCGAGGCTCGGGCCCTGCACGGATTCGCCCACCTCAGGCCGTTGGGGAGATCGGCGGCGGGTGATTGCGCGTGACGGCGGGGTTGGTTGAGCACTGGCTGGAGTCCGGACGACTCGAGTTACCCCTTCCCGCCTCCGGTCGCACCGCCGAACGCTGGCAACGCCTGGCGCGCCTCGCCGAGGAGAACATCGTGGCGGCCAGGATCGCCGAAGCCCACGTCGACGCGGTGGCGATACTTCACGAGCTGGGCGGCAAGCCACCCGAACCGGGTCAGCTGTGGGGCGTGTGGGCGGCCGAAGCCCCCGACGCCGTGCTGACGGCCACCGACGTCGACGGCGCCTTCACCCTGAGTGGCACCAAGGTGTGGTGCGCGGGTGCGGGGTTCTGCACCCACGCACTGGTGACCGCGCGACTGGCGGACGGCACCCGCGGCCTGTTCGCGGTCACCGCCACCGACCCGACCGTCAAAGCGTTGCCGAGCACGTGGTGGAACGCCGGTATGGCGGGCAGTGACACCAGGCCGGTTCAGTTCACCAATGCCCAGGCCGTCGCCGTGGGCGACCCCGGGGCCTACCTGGACCGCCCCGGCTTCTGGCATGGCGCCATCGGTGTCGCCGCCTGTTGGCTGGGCGGCGCGCGCCGGGTCGCCGACCCGCTGTACCGTTGCGCCGCAAGCCAATCCGCCGACGCTTATTCGCTGGCGCATCTGGGCGCCGTGGACGCCGCGCTCGCCGCCGGTGACGCGATTCTGACCGCAGCGGCGAGCCAGATCGACGACGACCCGTTCGACCGGGCCGGCACCGCGCAGCTGTTGGCCCGCAGGGTGCGCACGGTGGTGGAACACGCGGTCGACGAAGCCATCACCCGCACCGGGCGGGCGCTGGGCCCGGGCCCCCTGTGTCAGGATGGGCGGCACGCGCAGCGGGTCGCCGATCTGAGCATCTACATCCGCCAAAGCCACGCGGAGCGAGACCTCGCCGAGCTCGGGCATCTGGCGGGCCAGCAGGCGACGAGGGACCCATGAAAACCCTGCCGGCGGGCAACTGCGCCAGGTTTGCGGCCAAGCCGCTGACGCACAGCGGCACTCCAGCGCCGTTGTGGCTGGCCGAGTTTCAGGAGCGGCCCCTGCCGGCGCTGGATCTGACGGAGTGCAAGAACCTGGTCGTGGTGGCCCCGCACCCCGATGACGAAACCCTGGGCTTGGGTGCCATGATCACCCAGCTGGCCGCGGCGGGGGCGCGAATTCACGTGGTCTGCGCCAGCGACGGCGGCGCCGCACGCCCTGGAGCGTCGGCCTCGGAGCGTCTTCGCATGGAAACCATCCTTCGATACGAATCACGCAGGGCAACAAATCTTTTGAACGTCCCTCCGCCGATGTTGCTGGGTTTGCCCGACGGCGAGCTGACAGACCACGAGGACAAGCTCACCGAGACGCTGACCGAGGTCCTCCAAGCGGCCGGCCCCGCGACCTGGTGTGCGGCCACCTGGCGCGGTGACGGCCATCCCGATCACGAAGCCGTGGGGCGCGCGGCCGCGACCGCGTGTGAGCGCACCGGAGCCACGCTGCTGGAATATCCGATCTGGATGTGGCACTGGGCGATTCCGGCCGACACGGCGGTGCCCTGGGACCGGGCCCACTCGGTGCGCACGCCCGGCTGGGCGATGGAGCGCAAACGTCGCGCCGCGCAATGCTATCGCAGCCAATTCGCTTTCAGCGCAGGCGAATCAGCGCCCATACTGCCGGGCTTCGTGCTTTCGCGACTGCTCACGGTGGGCGAAGTCGTATTCCGGTGACCGCGTCGCCCCGGTGACTGCATGACCGCGAAAGTGGGTAGTTGAAGGCCTATGCGCGTGGCGACTTTCAACATCCTGCACGGTCGCACCGTCGGTGATGGCGTGGTGGTTGACCGGCTGCGTGAGTGCGTGCGCCGCCTCGATCCCGACGTGCTGAGCCTGCAAGAGGTCGACTGTGATCAGCCGCGGTCCGAGCGCGCCGACCTGACCGCCGCGGCGGCCGAAGCCATGGGAGCGGTCGAACACCGGTTCGTGGCGGCCATTTCCGGCACACCGGGGGCGACCTGGATGGCCGCCACCGGCCGCGAACAGCCGGGTACCGCGGCCTATGGGATCGCGCTGCTGTCTCGCTACCCGGTGACCAGTTGGCAGGTGCTGCGGTTACCGCGGATTCCCATGCGGTTCCCCATGTACCTGCCCGGTCCCAACCGGGTGATGGTCGTCGACGAGGAGCCACGGGCGGCGGTCATCGCGCAGTTGCGCACCCCGATGGGCGGGCTGACGGTGGCCAACACGCACCTGTCGTTCGTTCCGGGGTGGAATCGGCGCCAGCTGCGCAGGGTGATCTGCGACCTGCGCGGCTTCCCGGGCCCGCGGCTGTTGACCGGCGACTTGAACATGACCCCCAAAACGGTGCGCCGCTGGTCCGGCATGCGGGCGCTGGCCGCGGCGCAGACGTTTCCCGCGGACAGTCCCCACCGCCAGCTCGACCACATCCTGACCGACGATCCCCGGCTGCGCGGCGGCGCCGTCGAGGCGGACCTGATGACCATTTCCGACCACCGTCCGCTGGTGGTGGACCTGCACCGGGACTGAACCCGTTCAGTCTTCTTGAGCGCCAGCCGATCTCATCGCCACCAGCACACGCTCGACGTCGGCCGTGCTGGGCATCGCGTCGGTGACCCCGATGATGGCCACCCCGACATCTGCGTGGTCGATCCCGAGGCGCCTGGGCGTGAGCAGCTTGCGGGCGATCGCGGTGACTTCGTCGTCGGTCACGCGCCGTGGCAGCAACGCCAACAGCGGCGCGTAGCCGACGTCGGGCGCGCCCCTGGGGCGGCCCGCACGCAGAAACGCGATCATGCTCGATACCCGCTGTCCCAGGCTCATCCGCCACCCCGCTCGTCCGCACGCCACCCGCCAAAAGCGGCTCAAGCCGGGGAATAGCCCGGCGGGACGGCTTGAAACCAGTCGAATGGCGATCGTCGGCATAGCCTGGGCGCGCGCAAGGGGCCCGGCCCGACTTTCGGACCGGGCCCCTTGCGGGGTGGCCTACTGGTTCTTCTTCTGGCGCTCTTCGGCAGCGTCCGCGCCGGCCCGCGCCGACTCGGCTTCGGCTTCCTTCTTGCCCGCATCGCGTTGGGCGTCCGCCTTGTCCTGCTGGCGGCCTGGCCCTCTTCGGACAGGTCGTCGCGGCCAAGTATCGCGCCGCCGACCTCCTTGGCCTTGCCCTTGACGCCTTCGACGGTGCCCTTGACTGCTTCCTCCGGTCCGCTGTTCTGGTCTCCCATGCGTCGACCTCCTTCTCGGTGGTTGGTGGACTTGCGCTCGACGGCATCTAGGGCGTTCCCGCCGCGCGGGGCATCAAACGCCCGGTAACACGTTGCGCCCGGACACGCGCGGCCGCGTGTGCGGCCGATCACTCCACCGGTATCTGTGCACGAAGCTCACGTCCGGCTTCGCCGAACTGACCGGTTTGAGCCGGGTACTACTGGGTACTGTCGGACGACGAACGCCCGGGGGGTGAGCCGTAGTGACGACGACGATCGCAGTGATCGGGGCGACCGGCACGGCGGGCACGCGCGTTGTCGCCCGATTGAGGGCGCGCGACGTCGCAGTGGTCGAGATTTCGCGCGGCCACGGCGTCGATCTGTTCAACGCAGCGGAGCTGTCGCAGGCGCTCAACGGAGTCGACGTCGCCATCGACGTGTCCAACCCGCTTCCACCCGACGGGCGATCCGACATCGGCCAGACCCTCGCGGCCGCATCGCACAACCTCGTGGGCGCGTGCGCGACGCAGGACGTGCAGCGCCTGGTGGTGTCGACGATCGCGGGAATCGAGGACCCGGTGTTCGACGGCTTCGCCTACTACGAGGCCAAACGGCAGGCGAAGGACATCCTGCTCGACGGCCCGGTGCCGACCACCATCGTCAAGTCGACCCATTGGTACGAGTTCGCCACCAATCACGACGCGGTGAGCTGCGACGACACCGAGGTGGTCGTCGAGGACTGGCTGATCCAGCCCATCGCGGCCGATACCGTCGCCGACGTGCTGGTCGAGGCGGCCCTGGGGCAGACGCACACGCCGCGCACCATCACCGGGCCCGACCCCATCCGGTTACCGGAGCTGACATCGAAACTGCTTACGCAGCAAGGTGATCCCCGACAGGTCCGCGTGGTAGAGCCCGCCGTTGCCGCGCTGGGCGCCGGAGCGCTACTGGCTGGCGATCGCGCGGTGGTCGTCGGCCCCGACGTCGACACCTGGTTGCACACCCTCGCGCCGCCCAGCACCGACGGACATCACCCCGCGGACGGCGACGGCTCCCGCCCTCGCATCGGCCCGAGCTTCAGGTAACGATTGCATCACGATCCCGCTGACAATTCCTTAAGAACCGGGCCCGTTTCTTAAAAATCCTCGGATCATTTGATCGTTCGCTTAGCAAACGACCCCTAAAGAGGCCAGGACGGCCGCCGGCGTTCGTTGTCGGCGAAAGCCCGCACTGTTCGATTCCGCTACTTTGGATTTCGAGGATCGGGAGCCTCTCTTCAGAGAAAATCACTTCGCTTTCGAAGGACATCACAATCATGAAAATCAGCAGCATTGTCGCGCGCCGGAAAGTGGCCGGAATCAGTGCCGGCTGCCTGCTCGGGGGAATGGCCATGGGCATCGTCGGCGCACCGTCGGCGGCCGCAGCACCCGACTGCAGCCCCGGCGGGGTGAACAACACCGTGTCAGCGGTGCAGGGCTCGGCCGAGCAGTATCTGGCGGCGCATCCGGGCGCCAACCAGGTGGTGACGGCGGCCTACGGGCAGCCGCGGCCCCAGGCCGAGTCGAGCTTGCGCAGCTACTTCACCGGCCACCCGCAGGAATACAACGACCTGCGCGGCATCCTGGCACCGATCGGCGACACCGAACGGCAGTGCAATGTCACCGCCCTGCCGCCGTACCTCGAGTCGGCTTACCAGGAATTCATGGCCGGCTGACCGCAGTCCCGAGACGACCCGCCACGACGCTGTGGCGGGTCGTTTTCCATTCCGGCCGCGCTTCTTGGCCGTGTGAACGACTTCTCCGGCGGGTAATTGTGCAGTCAGCGACCAGAACTGGAGGACGACAATGCGGTTGCGCCGTAGCGTGCTGAGCAAGCCGGGAATCGCGCGCAAGCGTCGCGGCAAAGGTTTTGCGTATTACCAACCGGATGGCAAGCCGGTCTCCGACCCGGAAACCTTGCAGCGCATCAAGGATCTGGTCATTCCGCCGGCATGGAAGAAGGTGTGGATTTCGCCATACGCCAATGGCCACATCCAGGCCGTCGGCGTCGACGCGGCCGGTCGCCGGCAGTACCTGTACCACACCGCCTGGCAGCAGGAGCGTGCCGAGGAAAAGTTCGACCGCGTGCTGGAACTGTCCACCCGGTTGCCGGCATGGCGCGCCGAGATAGCCAAGGATCTGACGCGACAGGGCTTGACCCGCAAGCGGGTCCTGGCGCTCGCGCTGCGGCTGCTGGATCGCGGCTACTTCCGCGCCGGTGGCGAACAGTACGCCGAGGAGCACGAGTCCTACGGCCTGTCCACCCTGTTGTGTGAGCATGTGGTGGTTCGGCGCAACGCCGTCGAGTTCGATTTCCCGGCCAAGAGCGGGGTCCGGCGCACCGTGGCAATCGAGGACCCCGAAGTGGTTCGAGCGGTGCGCGCCCTGATGCGCCGGCCCGAGCGCACCGAGCGATTGCTGGCGTGCCGCAACGCATCCGGGTGGCTCGATGTGCGTGCCGACGACCTGAACGCCCGCTTCAAGGAATTGGTGGGCGACGAGTACACCGTCAAAGATTTGCGGACGTGGCATGGAACGGTGCTCGCGGCCACGGCGTTCGCCGATGCCGACCCGGCGGTCTCACAGCGGGTCGCCAAGCGCGTCGAATCCGCGGTGATGAAAGAGGTGGCCCAGGAGTTGGGCAACACCCCGGCCGTGGCGCGCGGTTCCTACGTCGACCCCCGGGTCGTCACCGGTTACGAGCAAGGACTGACCATCGCCGCGGCGGCGCGCCGTGCCGAACGCGCCCGAAAGCCCGATGTGGCGCAGGAAATCCTGGACAAGGCGACCCGCATGCTGATCCGGCGAGTCGCCAAGGGCAACAGCGCGTCGGGATCGTCGCTGCCCAAGAGCGCCTGAGCAAAGAACGCGGCCGCCGCCGACCCAGACGGTGCGCGCGGGCAAACCGGTTCTCCGTCCGACGGTGTTCGTCCGGTGTCCATGGGAGTTCGCATCATGGACAGTAGGTGCGATCTAGGCGCCACCGGGCATGGCGACCACTTCTCCACCAAACACATTGTGCCGCACCGATAGACGTGCTCGCGGAGGCCCATGACGGCCCGGCCGCGTTCGAAATCAGCGGCCGAAACGCTGTTTATCGGAGAAGTCCTAGGGTATCTGGCTCGCCATGTTGGATCCCGGCCGAGCAAAGCGCGTTCTGGTGTGGCACGTGCACGGATCGTGGGCGCAGGCCTTCGTCGCGGGCGGGCACCGCTATTTGATTCCGGTGGCCGCCGATCGCGGTCAGGACGGCATCGGGCTGGCCGGACGATCGTGGCCCAACGCGCAGGAAATCCCGCTCGAGGACCTGGCGGCCGAAGACATCGACCTGGTGGTGCTGCAACGCCCGCACGAGGAAGAACTCGTCGCCCGCTGGGCGGGTCGGCGCCCCGGCCTCGACCTGCCGGCGGTCTATGTCGAGCACAACGCGCCCCGCGAACACGCAGCCCAAACCCGCCATCCCCTCGCCGAGCGCCACGACATCCCCCTCGTGCACGTCACCGCGTTCAACCGGTTGATGTGGGACAGCGGTCGCGCGCCGACTCGGGTCATCGATCACGGCGTTGCTGATCCCGGCCAGTTGTACACCGGCGACGTGCCGCGGGCCGCCACCATGATCAACGAGCCGGCGCGGCGCGGTCGTGTGGTCGGCGCCGACCAGTTGGAGCCGCTGTCGAAGTATGCCCAGATCGACGTGTGGGGCATGGGCACCGAGGGGATCTGCGTCAATCGTGGTGCGGTCACCGGCCGCGGCGACGTCGCCGCGCCGCAGCTGTGGCGCCAGATCGCCCGCCGCCGGGTGTACCTGCATACCGCCCGCTGGACCTCGCTCGGGCTGTCCCTGATCGAGGCGATGCTGCTGGGGATGCCTATCGTCGCCGTCGGCTCGACGATGGCGCCTTTCGTCGTCCCCTCCGAGGCAGGCGTTGTCAGCCCGGACCCGGTGACGCTGGGCGAAGGGCTGCGAGATTACCTCGACGACCAGGCAACCGCGGCGGCCTCCGGTAAGGCCGCACGCGAATTCGCCACTGCCCGTTTCGGACTCGACCGTTTCCTCGCCGAGTGGGACCAACTGATCGAGGAACAGTGCAACTGAGGAGGAAGGAGCCCGCATGAGGATCGCGATGATCTCCGAGCACGCCAGCCCGCTGGCGCATCTGGGCGGCGTGGATGCCGGCGGACAGAACGTCCACGTCGCCGAGCTGTCCTCCGCGCTGGCACGGCGTGGCCACGATGTCGTGGTGTACACCCGCCGCGACGATCCCGAGCTTGCCGAGTCCGTCGAGACTCCGGACGGCTATTGCGTGGTGCACGTCCCGGCGGGCCCGGCCCGGGTAGTGCCCAAAGACCAGTTGCTGCAATACATGTACGGCTTCGCCCATTTCCTGGAGAGCCGGTGGCTGACGGATGCGCCCGACGTGGCACACGCGCACTTCTGGATGTCGGGCGTGGCCACCCAGCGCGCCGCGCGGGCGCACTCGATACCCACCGTGCAGACGTTCCACGCGCTGGGCCTGACCAAGAAACTGCACCAGGGCACCGACGACACCAGCCCGGGTTGCCGAATCGCCGTGGAGGGCCGGATCGCACGCGAAGCCACCTGGGTCGCCGCCACCAGCACCGACGAGGTTTTCGAGCTGGTTCGGATGGGCCGGGCGCGATCCCGGACCTCCGTGGTGCCGTGCGGGGTTGACATCGACGCTTTCACCCCACACGGTCCGGTGGCCGCCCGAGGGCACCGGCCCCGCGTCGTATCGGTGGGACGGCTGGTGCCGCGCAAGGGCTTTGAGACATTGATCCGGGCCATGCCGCTCATCCCGGATGCCGAATTGGTGATCGTGGGTGGCCCGCACGTCACCGAGCTGCCCGAGGACTCGCACGCACAACACCTGCTGCAGCTGGCGATCGACCTCGGGGTGGCCGACCGGGTGCGCCTGTTCGGCGGGGTCGCCCGCGCCGAGATGCCGGCGCTGCTGCGCTCCGCCGATGTGGTGGCATGCACACCCTGGTACGAGCCGTTCGGCATTGTGCCCTTGGAAGCCATGGCGTGTGGCATCCCGGTGGTGGCCACCGCGGTGGGCGGGATCCGTGACACCGTCGTCGACGGCGGCACCGGCCGGCTGGTGCCACCCAGGGATCCCGATGCGCTCGGGGACGCCCTGGCCACCCTGATTTGCGATGGCCGCCGCGGACGGGCGCTGGGCAAGGCCGGGCGCGAACGCGCCCGGGCGCGCTACACCTGGGACCGGGTGGCCGCCGACACCGAACGCATCTACGAGAAGGTGTCACTCGCCCGGCGCGACATGAGCACACCGAGCACACGTTCCGGGTGATCCTGTGGCTCAATCACCTTCCCGCATTCACCGCCGGGACCACCGGTACCAGAGCCGGGTACGTCCGCTCTCCCGCGCTCTGGTCACCGGCGGTGCCGGATTCCTCGGCGCGCACCTGTGCGATCGGCTCCTTGCCGCCGGTGTCGAGGTGGTCAGCGTGGACGACCTGTCCACCAGCACAATCGATCACCGGCTGGCCGGCCATCCCGGGTACCGGTTCGTGCAGCACGACGTCTGCGACCCCGGCCTGGTCGAGGAGATCGGCAGTTCTTTCGACGTGGTTTTCCATTTGGCCTCGGCGGCTTCCCCGGTCGACTACCAGCGCCGGCCCATCGAGACGCTGCGCGCCGGATCGGCGGGCACCGCGACCGCGCTGGACATCGCCGAGCGTGGCGGCGCCAGGTTCGTGTTGACCTCTACCAGCGAGGTGTACGGCGACCCCGAGGTGCACCCCCAACACGAATCATATTGGGGCAACGTCAATCCGGTGGGACCGCGCAGCGCCTGGAAGCAGAACGACGGAACCATCCGTCCGTCGCCGGCACGCATGCCCGGCCCGTAGGTGTTGAAGATGCGTGCCACCCCGACATCAACGCGGCCCAGGCGGCGGTGGGCGAACGCGAGCGCTTCGGCGTACCGCTTGGCTTCGTCGTAGACGCTGCGCGGTCCCACCGGATTGACGTTGCCCCAATATGATTCGTGTTGGGGGTGCACCTCGGGGTCGCCGTACACC
>NZ_LZKY01000400.1:0-11125 GCF_001673055.1 Mycobacterium sp. 1245801.1 | reverse complement strand
GTGTTCGGCAGTTCACCGATCGACGTGCTGGCCCTCGGCCCCTACCTGGTCAGGCGGTACCTGTGATGCCCGAGTACACGCTCGTGATCCCCACCATCGGTCGGGATTCGCTGCGGCGCTTGCTGACTGCGCTGAAGCGCGGTGCGTGGCCGGTGCCGCCGAAGGTCGTGGTGGTCGACGACCGGCCGGGACCGCCCCGCGATTTGGCGTTGGGAGACGACTTGGGAGTGCGGGTGCTGCGCAGCGGCGGACGCGGGCCGGCGGCCGCCCGCAACGTGGGATGGCGTGCGGCCACCACCCGCTGGGTGTGTTTCCTGGACGATGACGTGGTGCCGGATCCGGATTGGGAGTCGGCGTTGTGCATCGACCTGAAGGCCGCGGACGCCGCCGGTGCGGTCGGGTCGCAGGCGGTGCTCGAGGTCCCGACGCACCGCCGCCCCACCGACGACGAGCGCCGGACCGCGCGGTTGTCGACGGCGCGATGGATCACCGCCGACATGGCGTATCGCCGCGACGCGCTGGTGGCGGTCGGCGGATTCGACGAGCGGTTTCCGCGCGCCTACCGCGAGGATTCCGACCTGGCGCTGCGGATTGTGCTGGCGGGCGGGACGATTCTGCGCGGCGAACGTCGCTCGACTCACCCCGTCGCGCCGGCGACCTGGCGCTCGAGCGTGCGGGCGCAGATCGGTAACCGAGACAACGCCTTGCTGCGCCGCAAGTACGGACGGTCCTGGCGCGACCAGATCGGCGAAGGGGCGGGCCGGCTGCCGGCGCACTCGGCCACCACCCTGATCGGCGCGCTGGCCCTGGGCGCCGCGCTGGTGCGCCGCCGCCGCGCGGCCCGCCGCGCCGCCACCCTGTGGCTGCTGTTGACGGTGGAGTTCACCGCCCGGCGCTGGCTGAGCGGACCACGCAGTGGTGTTGAGGCGCTGCGGCTTTCGCTGAGCAGCGCGATCATCCCCCCGGTCGCGGTGGCCCACCGGTTGGCCGGGGAATGGACGTTTCGCCGGGCGCGGCGCGATCCGCCGCTCGCGGTGCTCCTCGACCGCGACGACACCCTGATCGTCGACAAGCCCTACCTCAACGATCCGGCGGGGGTGCGCCCCACCCGCGACGCCGCCCGGGCGCTGGCTCGGCTGCGCCGGCGCGGCCTGCTGCTGGCCGTGGTGACCAATCAGTCCGGGGTGGCGCGCGGACTGATCAGCGCCGAGCAGCTCAGCAGCGTCAACGACCGGGTGGACGACGTGCTCGGCCCGTTCGACTCCTGGCAGGTGTGCGTCCACGACGAAACCGACGGCTGCGGATGCCGCAAGCCGCGGCCGGGCATGGTGTTGGCGGCGGCCGAGGCCCTGGCCGTGCCGCCCCAGCGCTGCGTGATGATCGGCGACACCGGCGGCGACGTCCGGGCCGCCCTGGCCGCCGGCGCCCGGGCGGTGCTGGTTCCCACCGACCGCACCCTGCCCGGCGAGGTCGAGCACGCGCGCCAGCACGCGCGCGTGGCCGCGACGCTGAATGACGCAGTGTCCCTGGTGCTTTCGGAGTGCCAATGAGCACCGCCGTGGTGGCCCGCCTGGACAGCGCCGGTGACGTGCTGATCACCGGTCCCGCAGTGCGCGCGGTGGCCGCACACCACGACCGGCTGACGATGCTGGTCGGGCCGCGCGGCCGGGACGCGGCCGAGCTGCTGCTCGGTGTCGACGAGATCGTCGAATGGCAGGCGCCCTGGGTCGATTTCGAGGCGCCCGAGTTGACCGCCGCGCATGCCGAGGCGCTGATCAAGCAGCTGCGCGATCTGGCCCCCGACCGGGTGTACATCTTCACGTCGTTTCATCAGTCGCCGCTGCCGCTGGCCCTGTTGTGCCGCATGGCGGCGGTGCCCTGGGTGGGCGCCATCTGCGTGGACTACCCCGGCGCGCTGTTGAACCTGCGGCATCAGGTGCCCGACGGAATCCCCGAGCCGGAGCGGGCGCTGTCGCTGGTGCGGGCGGCCGGTTGCGCCCTGCCCGCGGGCGACGACGGCGGGCTGCGCGTGCGGGCGACGGACCCGGTGCCGCCGCGGCTGGCGACCGAGATCGGGACCGGGCCGTTCGTGGTGTTTCACCCCGGCGCGGCCGTGCCGGCCCGGCGGCCCAGTGCGGGGCGCAGCGCGGCCATGGTGGCCGCGCTCGTCGACGCCGGCCACCGCGTCGTCGTCACGGGCGGCCCCGACGAGGCCGCGCTGACCGCATCGGTAGCGCGGGATGTGGCCGCCGATCTCGGCGGTCGTACCAGCCTCGCGGAACTCGCCGCGGTGTTCGCGGCGGCGCAGGTGGTCGTCGCCCCCAACACCGGCCCGGCCCACCTGGCCGCCGCGGTGAACACCCCGGTGGTGTCGCTGTTCGCCCCCGTGGTGCCGGCCGCGCAATGGCGGCCCTACGGGCCGCACGTCAGCGTCCTCGGCGATCAGTCCGCGCCGTGCCGGGCCAGCCGCGCGCGGGTCTGCCCGGTACCCGGGCACCCCTGCCTGGACCACATCACCGATGCGGAATTGATCGCCGCGGTAAAAGGAGGACAGCCATGATCGAGGTGCACTTCGATGCGCTGCAAGACGCGGTGCGGCGGACCAGCGCCGAGGCGGCCCGGCTGCGCGGCTGGGGCCGTCAGCTGGCGATGGTGCTGCCCGGCGGGGGCCGCCTGCTGGCGTGCGGGAACGGTGGCAGCGCCGCCGAGGCCCAGCACCTCACCGCGGAACTGGTCGGGCGCTTTCACGAGGAGCGGATCCCGATGTCGGCCATCGCTTTACACGCGGACACCTCCGCGTTGACCGCGATCGCCAACGACTACGGCGACGAGGAGATGTTCGCGCGCGGGGTGCGCGCACACGGCCGGGCGGGCGACGTGCTGGTCGCGTTGTCGACCAGCGGCGCCAGCCGCAACGTGATAGCGGCGGCCAAAGCCGCGCAGGACGTAGGCATGGTGACCTGGGCGTTGACCGGCCGGGGACCCAACGAGCTGGCCGGCATATGCGACGAGGCGATCTGCGTGGACGCCGGCAGCACGGCGACCGTGCAGGAGGTCCACCTGATGCTGATTCACGGGTTATGCATGGCCCTCGACGATGTCCTATTGCGGCGGGAAGCATCGTGAGCACCAAACCGCTTGTCATCGTCGGTGATTCGATCCTGGACATCGATATCTTGGGCTCGGCGAGCAGGCTCAGCCCCGAGGCCCCGGTGCCGGTGGTCGATGCCGAACGGCTCGTACAGCGGCCGGGTGGGGCCGGGCTGGCGGCCCTGCTCGCGGCCCGCACCGAGACCGCCGTGGTGTTGATCACCGGCATCGCCGACGACGACGCGGGCCGAAGGCTGCACGACCTGCTGGCCGCCTCGGGGGTGCGGGTGCTGGCACTGCCGATGAGCGGGACGACGGTGAGCAAGATCAGGATCCGGGCCCGCGGTCAGTCGATGCTTCGGGTCGATCGCGGTGACGGCGCCCCGATCGACCGGCCGGTGGCCGCCGAGGTCGCCGACGCCCTGGCCGGCGCCCGGGCGATCTGCGTCGCCGACTACGGCGCGGGCGTGACCGCGCTGCCGGCAATCCGGACGGCGTTGACCGAAGCGGCGCGCCGGATACCCACCGTCTGGGATCCGCACCCGCGCGGCGCGCCGCCAATACCCGGATGCGCGCTGGTGACGCCGAATCATGAAGAGGCGCAAGCGTTCTGTGGGGAATCGCCGGGTGACGGCCCAGAACTGCTGCTGCAGAGGTGGGGTGCGGCCGCGGTGTGCATCACTCGCGGAGCCCAGGGCGCTCGGGTCTACCTGCCACAGGCGGGCGTCCATCACATCGGAGTCCCGCAGGGCGCCGCGGCGGGTGCGGCCGACGTCTGCGGGGCCGGCGACCGGTTCGCGGTCGCCGCGGCGGTGGCGCTCGGTGACGGTGCCGACGCGGTCACCGCAGTGCGAGCCGCGGTCGGCGACGCGGCACGGTTCGTCAGCGCCGGTGGCGCTGCGTCGGTGTCGACACCGGTGTCCAGCAAGGGATCTGACGTGCTGGCCGGCGCCGCGGGCCTCGAGGACGCCAGCACGGTCGACCCGGTTGCGCTGGCGGCGCGGCTGCGCCGTCGCGGGGGCACGCTGGTAGCCACCGGCGGCTGTTTCGACTTGTTGCACACCGGGCACATCCGACTGCTTCGGCAGGCCCGCGAACTCGGCGACGCGCTGATCGTGTTGGTGAATTCGGACGCGTCGGTGCGGGCGCTGAAAGGCAGTGGGCGGCCGGTGATGCGTGACGCGGATCGGGCCCGCGTCCTGGCCGCGCTGGCCTGCGTCGACGCGGTGGCCATCTTCGACGGCCCCACCCCGGAGCGCATGCTGGAAGATCTGCGACCCGACATCTGGGTCAAGGGCGGCGACTATGTGGCCGCCGACCTGCCCGAAGCCGATGTGGTGTACCGCCACGGCGGCGAGGTGATGATCCTGCCCACGGTGGCGGGCTATTCGTCTTCCCGATTGATCGCCGCGGCAACGTCGCGCCGCGAACATAGCTGAAAGGTGTTGATATGAACCAACAATCGCTTCAAGGCGTGCTGATCTCCGGCGGCTCCTCCGGATTGGGTGCGGCCACCGTGGCCGCGGTATCCGCCCGCGGTGGCCTGCCGCTGGTGATCGACAAGAAACCGCCGGCGGCCGACGTCCCCTATGTCGCTTGCGATTTGGCCGACACCGGTGCGGTCGCGACCGCCGTCGAGTCCCTGGCCGACAAGGTGAACGGCCGCATCACCGGTGTATTCACCCCGGCCGGCATCGACTCCTGCGGCACGCTCGAGCAGGTCCCCGCCAAGGAATGGGAGCAGGTCATCGCCGTCAACCTGGTCGGCACGGCCGCGGTCATCCGCGCCGCGCTGCCGTACCTGAAGGCCACCCGGGGGCGCATCGTCACCTGCGCCTCCACGCTGGGCATCAAGGCGGTCAGCGACGCCACCGCCTACTGCGCGTCGAAGTTCGGGGTCGTCGGTTTCACTCGCGCGCTGGCGGCCGAGCTGGCCGGACAGGTGGGCGTGACGTTACTGATCCCCGGCGGCATGCACACCCCGTTCTTCGACGGGCGCCCCGAGCAGTACAAGCCGCCGGCGGACGCCAAGCTCAATCAGCCCGAAGACGTCGCCCAGACCGTGCTCTTCGCGCTTTCCCAACCGGCCGGCTGTGAGGTGCGTGAGATGGTGGTCTGCGCCTCGACGGAGTCGTCGTGGCCCTAAGGGGCGCAGCGACTCTCGACGCCGGTGCGCCGGGCAGGATCGTGGTGCTGCGCGCCCTGGGGCTCGGCGACCTGCTCACGGCGGTGCCGGCGCTGCGTGGGTTGCGGCGACACTATCCGGGGGCGCGGGTGATGCTCGCCGCCCCCGACCGCTACCGCGACCTGGCCATGCTCACCGGCGCGATCGACGAGTTGTTGCCCACCAACGAGCTGGGCGACGTCCAGCCGCTGGGCGGCCCGCCGGAGCTGGCGATCAACCTGCATGGCTGCGGACCGCAGAGCATCGAGCACCTGCTGGCCTGGGAACCGCAGTCGGTGATCAGTCATTGTCACCATTGCCATCCCGGCGTGGCGGGCCCGCGCTGGCGCGCCGATCTGCATGAGATGCACCGGTGGTGCGCGTTGCTCGAATGGGCCGGAATCCCTTGCGATTTGACCGACACGCTGCTACCCCGCCCACCACTTCCCCGCGACCAGACCGGGGCGGTCGTGATCCATCCCGGCGCGTCGGCGCCGGCGCGGCAGTGGCCACCGCAACGGTTCGCCGCGGTGGCCGCCGCATTGCGCGACGAGGGCTACGAGATCGTCGTCACCGGATCGCCGAGCGAATTCGACCTGGCCCACGCCGTCGCCAGCGCCGCCCGGTTGCCGCGCACCGCCGTCGTGTCCGGACTGCTCGACCTGCCCGCGCTGACCGCGTTGATCAGCGACAGCCGGCTGGTCATCTGCGGTGACACCGGTGTGGCGCACCTGGCCGCCGCGACCGGAACCGCGTCGGTGGTGCTGTTCGGCCCCACCTCGCCCCGCCATTGGGGCCCGCGCGGGCCCGCGCCGCACGCCGCGCTGTGGGCGGGCCGCAGCGGCGACCCCCACGCCGCGGTGCCCGACGAGGGCCTGCTGTCGATCACCGTCGACCGGGTGCTGTCCGCAAGCCACGATGTCCTGGGCGAGCCGGCATGAGCAGCAAGCCTCTCGTCGGTGTGGTGGGCGTCGGTTACGTCGGTTTGACCACCGCGGTCTGTGTGGCCGGGCAAGGACTGAATACCGTTGCGGTGGACGCCGACCCGCACCGGGTGCGCAAACTCGCCACCGGGGTCTCGGTCATCGATGAACCCGGACTGACCGAATTGCTGAGCGACGGACTCGCGCGCGGCACGCTGAGTTTCAGCACCGACTTCGCCGCGTTGGCCGACCGGGACGTCGTGTTCGTCTGCGTCCCCACCCCCAGCGCCGCCGACGGTGCCGCGGACCTGGGCGCCGTCGAATCGGTGGTCGACGGCCTCAGCGGTGTGCTGCGGCGCGGGGCCATCGTCGCGTTGAAGTCCACCGTGCCGGTCGGTACCACCTCCCTCATGGGGCGGCGGCTCTGCCACAAGGGCATTCGTGTCGTTTCCACTCCGGAGTTCCTCCGCGAGGGGCGCGCCGTCGACGATTTCAGTCATCCGGACCGACTGGTGATCGGCACCGACGATGAACTGGCGGCCCAACTGGTACAGCAGTCGTACGGTTTCACCGCGCACCGCGTGCTGCGCATGAGCCCCGAGAGTGCCGAGCTCGCCAAGTACGCCAGCAACGCCTTCCTCGCGGTCAAGCTGTCCTACGCGAATTCGCTGGCGGCACTGTCCGCGCGGGTGGGCGCCGACATCAACGACGTGACCTGCTGCATGGGCGCCGATCGGCGCATCGGGCCGGAGTTCCTGCGCCCGGGCCCCGGTTGGGGCGGTTCGTGTCTGCCGAAGGACACCGCGGCGCTGGTGCACATCGCACACCGGCACGAGGTTTCCTTCGCGGAGGTCGAAGCGGCCCGGCGCACCAATACCGGGCAGGCGCAACGGATCGTCACCGCCCTGCGGCAAACGTTTGGCCGACCGTTGTCGGGCTGTCGGATCACCGCTTTGGGCCTCACGTTCAAGGCCGCCACGAGCGACACTCGCGACTCGCCTGCGCTGGCCGCATGCGAAGAATTCACTGCGGCCGGCGCCCAGGTGGTGGGTTTTGACCCGCAATTGCCCAACATCGATCCCACCGTCTTGCAGCAAAGCGGGGTCACGGCGGTCGACGACCCCTATCGCGCCGCCAAGGCCGCCGACGCGATCGTCGTGCTGACCGAATGGCCGCAATTCCGCGGGCTCGACTGGCAAGTCATCGCGCAGGACGCGCCGCTGGCCGTCGTCATCGATGCCAGAAACTCGCTGGATCCGGCCGCGGTGCGTGAAGCGGGCCTGGGTTACCTCGGAAACGGTGTGCCACAAGGCTTTTGATCCCGGCGCCGACCGTTCCGGTCGCGCCGCCGGGCGCCGTTGCACACTCGTCAGCTGAAAACTGGCTGAGAGTCGGCCCCGCCGGCGTCGTTTCGGCGAATAACACGGCCCGATCCGGGTAATACGGCTCGGGTGGGAAGTGCCGAAGCCGCCCATGCGGTGGCAGCCTGCATATGTCACGCCCGTCAGCGGGAGCCGCGCTCGGTGGGCGCGCGCACCGTCGGCGGTGCCATGCAGGTGGTTCAAACAATAGCCACACACGCCCACCCGCCAGCACAGTAGAACCGTCTGCCGAGGAGGGAAAACATGTCCAAAAAAGAGGTTTCCGATTATTTGCTGGAGCGCTTGCGGGCGTGGGGCGTTGAACATGTATTCGGGTATCCCGGCGACGGCATCAACGGGCTACTGGCCGCGTGGGGCCGCGCGGACAACAAACCCAAATTCATCCAGTCGCGCCACGAGGAGATGAGCGCCTTCGAGGCGGTCGGCTACGCGAAATTCACTGGCCGGGTCGGGGTCTGCGCGGCCACATCCGGCCCCGGAGCAATCCATCTGCTCAACGGCCTCTACGACGCCAAGCTCGACCACGTCCCGGTGGTGGCCATCGTCGGCCAGACCAACCGCAGCGCGATGGGCGGAAACTATCAGCAGGAGGTCGACCTGCTGAACCTCTTCAAGGACGTGGCCAGCGACTACGTCCAAATGGTCACCGTCCCCGAGCAATTGCCCAACGTGCTCGACCGCGCCATCCGGATAGCGATGACCCAACGGGCCCCGACCGCGTTGATCATCCCCAGCGACGTCCAGGAGCTGCCGTACTCGCCGCCCGAGCACGCGTTCAAGATGGTGCCCTCCAGCCTCGGCATCGAGTACCCGGAGATCGCGCCCGACGACACCGCCATCGCGCGGGCGGCCGACGTGCTCAACGCCGGCAAGAAGGTCGCCATCCTGGTGGGTACCGGCGCGCGCGGAGCCCACGAAGAGCTGGCCGAGGTGGCCGACCTGCTTGGCGCGGGAGCGGCCAAGGCCCTGCTGGGCAAGGACGTCCTGTCGGACGAATTGCCCTGGGTCACCGGCTCGATCGGGCTGCTCGGGACGCGGCCGAGCTACGAGATGATGCGCGACTGCGACACGCTGCTGACGGTCGGGTCCAGCTTCCCGTACACCCAGTTCCTGCCCGAATTCGGTCAGGCCCGCGCGGTGCAGATCGACGTCGACGGCCGGATGATCGGCATGCGCTACCCCTACGAGGTCAACCTCGTCGCCGACGCGAAGACCGCGCTGCGGGCGCTGATCCCGCACCTGCGCCGCAAGGAGGACCGGTCCTGGCGCGAGGGCATCGAGAAGACCGTGGCCCGCTGGTGGGAGACCATGGACAAGGAGGCGATGGTCAGCGCGAACCCGGTCAACCCGCTGCGATTGTTCTCCGAGCTGTCGCCCCAGCTGCCCGAAAATGCCATCGTCGCAGCCGATTCCGGCTCATCCGCCAACTGGTACGCGCGCAACCTGCGGTTCCGCGGCAACATGCGGGGCTCGCTGTCGGGCACGCTGGCCACGATGGGCCCCGGGGTTCCGTACGGGATCGGCGCGAAATTCGGCCACCCGGACCGGCCCGTCATCGTGTTCAGCGGTGACGGCGCCATGCAGATGAACGGCATGGCCGAGCTGATCACGATCAAGCGGTACTGGAACGAATGGAAAGACCCGCGCCTGATCATCGCGATCCTGCACAACAACGACCTCAACCAGGTCACCTGGGAAATGCGCGCCATGGCCGGCGCCCCGAAATTCGCTGAATCCCAGAATCTTCCGGATATCGACTTTGCCGCCTTCGCCGCCAGCCTGGGCCTGAACGCGATGGCGATCAAGGATCCGGAGGAACTGTCGGACGCCTGGCGCAACGCGCTGTCGGCGGACCGTCCCACGGTGCTGGACGTGCACACCGACCCCGACATGCCGCCGATCCCGCCGCACGCGACGTGGGAGCAGTTCAAGTCGGCGACCGCGGCGGTGCTCTCCGGTGACGAGGACCGGGTGGGCTTCGTCAAGGTCGGCCTCAAGACCAAGGCGCAGGAGTTCTTGCCGCACAAGAAGAGTTGACCCGCGGGCGGGTTCGGGCCTCAGCCGCGCTTGGTGACGCCCGAACCCGCACTGCGCAGGTCGTCGACGAACGACTTGTAGACCTCGTCGTGTCGGTCGCTGCGGTCGCGCAACACCGCCGAGGGATGTACCGTCGCGACCACGGTCGGTGCGGGCTCCACGTGCACGTCGACCGATGAGGGCAACCGCAACTGCTGGCCGCGCTGGGTGGACACCCGAAAAGTGTTGCCCAGCAACGACTGTGCGGCGGTGGCACCCAGGCACACGATGACCTGCGGCCGCACCGCTTCGATCTCCGCGATGAGCCAGGGCCGGCAGGCGACGACCTCGGTGCGGCCGGGCTTTTGGTGAATGCGCCGCTTCCCGCCCTTGCGGGTGAACTTGAAGTGCTTGACCGCGTTGGTCTCATAGACCAGCGCCGGCTCGATGCCGGCGTCCTCGAGGGCGCGGTCGAGCAGACGCCCGGCCGGGCCGACGAACGGCTCACCGGCGCGATCCTCCTGATCGCCGGGCTGCTCGCCCACCAGCATGATCGGCGCGCCAGGGTGCCCGTTGCCGAACACCGTCTGGGTGGCGTCTTCGAAAAGCGAACAGCCGTGGCATAATTCGGCCGCCGTCCGCAAGGAGTCCAGGCCGCGGTCCTGCGGGAGATAGCGGTCGGCACCGGGAGCTTTCGACGTTGCGGCCATGATCTCCTTCCCAGCGGCGTGGATACCCCCGCTCCCCACCGAGCGGGGGTACACGCCAGGGGTGGCTGCCTCAGCCCTTGCCCATGATGGCGTCGCGGGCCCGGTCGAGCATCGCGGCAAACGGTCCCGCGGCCAGGTTGGCCGCCTGGGATTCCACACCGGCGTGCGGGCGGGTGGGGGCGATCGCTTCGGCGAGCTTGGCGGCGCGGCCCATCCGTTCCAGCTCGTCGCCGCTCAATTCCTCACCGAGCTTGGCGAATTCGTCATGCTCCTCATGCTCGGCGTGTTCGATCACCGCGTCGCGCAGCTTCGTCAATTCGCGGGTGAACTCCTCGCTGTCGACGTCGAGCTTTTCTAGCTTCTGCAGGACGGTCTTGGCCTCGTGCTCTTCGCGCAGCCTATTGTCGACGACGGTGGCGCCGCCAGAGATCTTGCGCTTGGCGCGCGGGTGAACGATTTCTTCCTCGGCGGTTTCGTGCACGGCGAGCAGGCGCCGCAGCTCGACAAAGGCCTTCTCGCGCGCCTTTCCGGACGCCGCCAGGGTTTCGGCGAACATCGCCTTGATCTGCTGATGCTGACTGACGAGAAAGTCGACCACGTCGGTGGGCGACTGGATGGCGTTCGGTGCCACAGTGTCCCTCCCATCTTTGGTGCGGCGCGCGGGCTGTGCGCGCTCCCGAGTCGGCTACCCGACCAATCCGACCGCCAAACGGGGTGTGGCGGCGCCCGCGCGGGGTATGTCCTGGACAAACCATCGAAAGGATTGGGTGGTCGATGGGCGCCGAACTTCGCACGGGCCAGCGCATCCGGGCGTTGCTGCGCTGCGCGGTCGTCGGCGGT
>NZ_LZKY01000399.1:0-23631 GCF_001673055.1 Mycobacterium sp. 1245801.1 | reverse complement strand
GGTCACTGACCGGGCCCGCTCGACTAGCTGACCGTTTACTGCTGCTCGGCCCGCTCGCGCTCCTCGTAGGCCTTGGCCTTGCCGCGGGCTTTCTCGGCGGCGGCTTCCTTCTTGCCGGCGTTGCGCTGCGCTTCCGCCTTGTCCTGCTGAGCCTTGCCCTCTTCGGCCAGGCTGTCATTGCCGATGATGATCCCGATGACCTGCTTGGTCTTCCCGAGGGCATCCTCGACGATGCCACGGACGAGTTCGATCGGACCACTCTTGACGTCAACCATTGCGTCTACCTCCCTTGTCGACTGGCTGGCTTGTTCCGGGATTCCCGATCGCGCGGCCGACGCAAACGTGGCAGCAACGTGTCCCACACCACAACATTTAAGTCTTGCCACGTCGGCGGCCGGTTGCCGCCGAAAACTCATTTCCGGCACCCGATTCGGCGGTTACGACCGCGTCAAAATCGTCGCCCGCCGGGCCGTCGATCCGCGGGCGCCCGAGTCGGCGTCGCGGTGCGTGAAACCGCTGTTTAGTCGGGGTTTCGCCGTCGGATCGCGGCAGTTGTGGAATGCAGTACCGATAGGTATACAGTATGGGTACAAACTCGCCAGTCGATCAGCTATGAGGGGACGGTCTGATGAGCGCCGCCGACCGCGTGGTCACCGATGCGGCGGTGCTGTATGAGACCACTGAAACCGGTGTGGCGGTTCTGACGTTCAATCGCCCGGATCGGCTCAACGCCTGGGGCCCCGACATCGCCGCCGGGTTTTATGCGGCGATCGATCGCGCCGAACAGGATCCGGCCGTCCGGGTCATCGTGTTGACCGGCCGGGGCCGGGGGTTTTGCGCGGGCGCGTATTTGGGCGCGCCAAGTTCGGCACCCGGCTATGGCGAGACGATGGAGAAGGCCGGTCAGACGAATCTGGCCGAGTTGGTCGGGGAGCGCCCGCCGCACTTTGTGACGACGTTGCGCAAGCCCGTCATCGCGGCCGTCAACGGGGCGTGTGTCGGCATCGGGTTGACCCAGGCGCTGATGTGCGATGTCCGGTTCGCGGCCGCCGGCGCGAAGTTCGGCGCGGTGTTCGCGCGTCGGGGTCTGATCGCGGAGTTCGGCATCTCTTGGATACTGCCGCGGCTGACCAGCTGGGGCGTCGCCCTCGATCTGTTGCTGAGCGGGCGGACGTTTCTCGCCGAGGAGGCGGCCGAGTTGGGTCTGGTCAAAGAGGTTGTCGCGCCGGACGATTTGATGAAGCGCGCGCTGGAATACGCCGAGGACATCGCCGCGAATTGCTCCCCGGCGTCGATGGCGGTGATCAAGAGGCAGGTATACGGCGACGCGACCCGCGACGTCGAGCAGGCCAATTCGCTCGCCGAAGTTTTGTTGCACGAGGCGATGCCGCGCCCCGATGTCATCGAGGGCATCACCAGTTTTCTCGAGAAGCGGCCGCCGCAATTCCCGGCGCTCGATTCGACCGACGCTTAGTGTTCGCCGGTAATGGCGGAAAGGATGATCATGGCTGAGTTGGGTTACCAGGCGATCGACGTCGACAATCACTACTACGAGCCGCTGGACTCGTTCACCCGCCATCTGGACAAGAAGTTCAGGGGGCGGGGCGTCCAGATGGTCAACGAGGGCAAGCGGACCTGGGCCGTGATCGGCGGCCGCATCAACCATTTCATCCCCAACCCCACCTTCGACCCGATCATCGTGCCGGGTTGCCTCGACCTGCTCTTCCGCGGCGAGATCCCCGACGGGGTCGATCCGGCCTCGCTGATGAAGGTCGAGCGGCTGGCGGAACACCCCGAGTATCAGAACCGCGACGCCCGGATCGCGGTGATGGACACCCAGGACATCGAGACGGTGTTCATGCTGCCGACGTTCGGATGCGGAGTCGAGGAGGCGCTCAAGCACGACATCGAGGCGACGATGGCGTCGGTGCACGCCTTCAATCTGTGGCTCGACGAGGACTGGGGCTTCGACCGTCCGGATCACCGAATCATTGCCGCACCGATCATCTCGCTGGCCGACCCGGACAAGGCCATCGAAGAGGTGGAGTTCGTGCTGGCGCGCGGCGCCAAGCTGGTGCTGGTGCGTCCGGCGCCGGTGCCCGGCTTGGTCAAGCCGCGGTCGCTGGGCGATCGCAGCCACGACCCGGTCTGGGCGCGGCTGGCCGAGGCAGGGGTGCCGGTCGGGTTCCACCTGTCCGACAGCGGCTATCTGCACATCGCGGCGGCCTGGGGCGGCAAAGCGACGTTCGAGGGCTTCGGCGCCAAGGATCCGCTGGATCAGGTGCTGCTCGACGACCGCGCCATTCACGACACGATGGCGTCGATGATCGTGCACGGCGTGTTCAGCCGTCACCCGAAGCTCAAGGCGGTCAGCATCGAGAACGGCTCGTACTTCGTGCACCGGCTGATCAAGCGATTGAAGAAGGCGGCCAACACCCAACCCCAGTACTTCCCCGAGGACCCGGTGGAGCAGTTGCGCAACAACGTCTGGATCGCGCCCTACTATGAGGACGATCTGGCCGACCTCGCCGGCGCCATCGGCGTGGACAAGATCCTGTTCGGTTCCGACTGGCCGCACGGGGAAGGCCTCGAATCGCCGGTGTCGTTCGCCGAGGAGCTGAAGGGCTTCAGCGAGTCCGACGTTCGAAAGATCATGCGGGACAATGCGTTAGACCTGCTCGGCGTCCAAGTCGGCTCGGCCGCTTGACCTCCCTTGATCACCCGAGGCCGGCTACACCAGTGAGCGAATGGACCATAGGGGCGGTTCTCGACGAAATCGCCCACGTCGTCGGGGACCGGACGATGACGGTATGCGGCGGCCGCCGCAGCACCTTTCGCGAGTCGGCCGAGCGCACCCGCCGGCTGGCAAACTTCCTGGCGGGCAACGGGTTAGGGGCACATCGGGAGCGCGCGACGCTGCAGAACTGGGAATGCGGGCAGGACCGGGTGGCGCTGGTCATGCACAACGACCTGTACCCGGACATGGTCATCGGCTGCCTCAAGGCCCGCACCGTCCCGGTGAACATCAACTACTACTACACGCCGAACGAGGTCCGCGAGCTGCTCGACTACGTCAAGCCCCGAGCGGTCATCTACCACCGCGGCCTGGGCGCGAAATTCGCCGACGTGCTCACGGATGCCGGCGTCGACCTGTTGGTGTCCGTGGATGACGGCAGTGGCGCTGCGGAACTGTCGGGCGCGGTGCCGTTGGATGACGCACTGGCGCAAGGGGATACCGACCGGGGGGTGACGGCGTCCCCGGACGATCTGCTGATGATCTGCACCGGCGGCACCACCGGTCGGCCCAAGGGCGTGCTGTGGCGACAGTCCGACATCTATGTGTCCTCCATGGTGGGGGCCGATCATGCCTGCGCGGAAGAGATCCACGACAAGGTGCGCGGTAACGCCGGTGCGCCATGGTTCGCCGTCTCGCCGTTGATGCACGCGGCCGGCATGTGGACGGCCTTCTCGGCGATCATGGCCGGCACCACCGTGGTGATGTATGACACCGGCCGCAAGCTCGAACCGCGATTGGTGTGGGAGACCGCGCAGCGCGAAAAGGTCGGCCTGATGACCATGGTCGGCGACGCCTACGCCGCGCCACTGGTGGCCGAGCTGCAGGGCGGCTCCTACGACTTGCCCTCGCTGTACGCCATCGGGACCGGCGGCGCCGCAACGAATCCCAAGTATCAACAAGCCCTGCTGGAGCTGTTACCCCACATCACCCTCATCAACGGTTACGGCTCATCGGAGACGGGGAACATGGGCTTCGGCCACAGCCGGCGCGGCTCCCAGGCCGACACCTTCACGCTGCGCGAAGGCGGCTTGGTGCTTTCCGAGGACTACAGCCACTTCCTTTCCCCCAGCGAGCCGGAAGTGGGCTGGGTCGCCCGGGAAGGGCGAATACCGTTGGGCTACTTCGACGATCCCGACGCCACCCGCAAGACCTTCCCCGAGATCGACGGCAAGCGAGTGGTGATCTCGGGTGACCGCGCCGCACTGGAAGCCGACGGCGCGTTGCGGTTGTACGGCCGCGACTCGCTGGTCGTCAACACCGGCGGCGAGAAGGTCTTCGTCGAGGAGGTCGAAGAGGTGCTGCGCGCCCACCCGGCGGTCGCCGACGCGCTGGTGGTCGGCCGGCCCAGCGAGCGCTGGGGCGAAGAGCTGGTCGCGCTCGTCGAACTGCGCGACGGCGCCACCGGAACCGCCGAGGAGCTCCACACGCTGTGCACGTCGCGACTGGCGCGGTTCAAGGCGCCCAAGGAGTTCCTCGTCGTCGAGCGGGTTCAGCGCTTGGGCAACGGGAAGGCCGATTACCGTTGGGCGAAACGTCACGCAACAGCAAAGGCGCCGATGTCGAGATGAAAGCTATCGATTGCCTGGTCAACGTGCACTTCGGCGAGACCGAGCAGCAGCCGACCTGGATGCTCAAGGTGCGGGACGACTACTTCAAGGGGCCGGAGTCCATGTTCGCACCGGTCGAGTTGTCGAAGCTGCTCGAGGAGATGGACGCCCAGGGTGTGCGCAAGGCGATCTTGATGGACAACCTGGCCAAGCCGTCGGTGACCGCGCGGAAATTCGTCGAGGAGAAGCCCGACCGGTTCGCCCTGGCGATGGGTGGGGTCAACCTGCTGCGCCCGATGCCGTCCCTGCGTGAGTTGTCCGCCATCGTCGACGACCTGCCCGTCGCCTATGCCGCTGTGGGACCGAGCTTTTGGGGCGACGGCCAATACCCGCCCAGCGATGCCGTCTATTACCCGCTGTACACCAAGTGCGCCGAGCTCGAGCTGCCACTGTGTATCAACACCGGCATCCCCGGGCCACCGATCCCCGGGGAGGTGCAGAATCCGATCCACCTCGACCGGGTCTGCGTGCGATTCCCGGAGTTGAAGCTGTGCATGATTCACGGTGCGGACCCGTGGTGGGACATCGCGATCAGGCTGTTGATCAAATATGCCAACCTGCGGTTGATGACGTCGGCGTGGTCGCCGAAACGGTTGCCGGAGAGCCTGTTGCACTACATGCGGACCCGCGGGCCGGACAAGGTGATCTTCGCTTCCGACTGGCCGGTGCTCAAAATGCACCGCGTGGTTCCCGAAGCGGCCGGGCTGGAGCTGCCGGCCCACGTGCTCGACAACTATCTCTACAACAATGCCCAAGAATTCTTCTTCGGTGGCCAGGAGGAAGGCTGAGGATGGACCGCTATGAACTACGTAGGCTCGACTACAGCCTGACGTCGGATCACGAGGCGTTGCAGGCCGCCTACCGCGATTTCTTCAAGACGCATTGTTCGATCGAAACCGTGCGCGCCGCGGAGGAAACCGGCTTCGACAAGAATCTGTGGGAACGGTTGTGCGCCATGGGCGCAACGACCATGGCGGTGCCCGAATCCGCGGGCGGAGACGGGGCGACGCTCGTCGACCTGACCCTGGTGGCCGAGGAGATCGGCCGGTCGCTGGCGCCGGTACCGTGGATTGACCAGGTCTGCACCGCACGGCTGCTCGCGCGCCTCGGCGCGGTCGAACCCGATGTGGTCCACGGCAAGCGACTCGCGGCCTTCGACCCGCAGCACGACAGCGCCGCCGGGGCGCGGCTTTTGCCCACCGGGTCGATCGCCGACCAGATCATCGTGCGCGACGGCGACGACGTCGTCGCGCTGACGTTCGGCACGCGCCCGACCAAGGTGGACAACATCGGCCGGCTGCCGATGGCCTGGGTGGATCCCGCGTCCGCCGATACCCGCACCGTGCTGGCCGGCGGATCCGAGGCGCTGGCCGAATATCAACGGGCGCTGGATGAGTGGCGGGTGCTGAGCGCGGCGGCGTTGGTGGGCCTGGTGGAGGAGACCATGACCATCGCCGCCGAATTCGCCAAGACCCGCTACACGTTGGGCGTGCCGATTTCGACGCTGCAGGGCATCTCGCATCCGCTGGCCAACATCGCGATCACCGTGCAGGGCGGTCGCAACCTGGCGCGGCGCGCGGCCTGGTTCCTCGACAACGAGCCGCACGAGCGCCCGGAGCTGGCGTCCTCGGCGTTCGTGTTCATGGCCGAGGAGGCGGCGAAGGCCGCGACCATGGCGGTGCATATCCAAGGGGGACTTGGCGTTTCGGCGGAGGCCGCCGCGACGGCATATCTGGTGCGAGCCCGTGGCTGGGCATTGGCCGGCGGGGATCCCGGCGCCAGCGCCAAGTATGTCGGCGAGCTGGTCGCCGCGCGCGAAAGTGGAAAGGGCGCCTAAGTGGATTTCTCACGAGTCACGCTGTCCGACGACGATCAGCGGTTCCTCGAAGAAGCGCGCGACTTCCTGCGCACGCATGTGACCGAGGACGTCAAGCGCAGGGACCGCGAAACGGGTGACAACTTCGACGAAGGAGTGCACCTGGCATTGGGCGCCGCCGGTTACCTCGAACGCGAATGGAAGTCGGAGGCCGACGGCGGCTTCAGCAGGGTGCGTCGGCGCATCTGGGAACTGGAGAAACGGCGCGCGCACGTGCCCTGGGTGACCTGGGGCACCACCGCCATGGTGGCCCGCTCGGTCGCGAAGTTCGGCTCGGCCGAACTGCGGGACGAGGTGTTGCCGGGCGTGTTCAGCGGGCATGTCCGGCTATGCCTGGGCTACACCGAACCCGAGGGCGGGTCCGACATCGCCACCTGCAAGACCCGCGCGGTGCGTGACGGCTCGGGAGATGGGGGCTGGATTATCAACGGTTCCAAGATGTTCACCACCGGCGCGCACAACTGCCAGTTCGTCTTCCTCATCACCAACACCGACCCGGGTGCGCAGAAGCACAAGAGCCTCACGATGTTCCTGGTTCCGCTGAACTCCCCGGGCATCGAGATCCAGGGCATCCGCACCGTCGACGGCGACCGCACCAACATCGTCTACTACAGCGACGTGCGCGTCGACGACAAGTATCGCCTGGGCGACGTGAACGCGGGCTGGACGGTGTTGCGCGAGCCCCTCAACACCGAGCACGGGGCGGTCGCGGCCGCACCGGACGGGCTGCAAGACGTGTCGATCATGATGCACCAGGCCGGTTTCATGGCCGACGCGCTGGACAAGGCGGCGGCCAAAGTAACGCAGCCAGACCCGAACGGGCGCAGGCTTATCGACGACGCCGCGGTGGCCTATCGCCTGGGCCGCAGCGCCGCGCGGATGGAAGCCTCCCTGAGCGCGCCCAGCATCTTCGGACGCGTCGCGCTGGCCCAGACGATGCGTGACATCTCCCCGGATCTGATGGACATCCTGGGCACGGCGTCGACGCTGCCCGTCGGCACCGACGGGGCGGCCGACGACGGCGCCGCCGAGTACGTGTACCGGTTCGCGCCGCTGGTCGGGATCTATGGCGGCACCCTCGAGGTGTTCCGCAACATGATCGCGCAGTACGTGCTGGGTCTGGGCAAGCCGGCGTACGCGCCCGTCGCGCAGAAAGCCTCGTAGCGCCCGGCTAGCGCTTCGCACCAGCGAAATCCAATGTGAAGCTAGGGCTTTGGGTGTGAATTTGCGGCGGGGTTTGCCGGCGCGTCGTCGCCCGGTAATGACACTCAAAGCCGAGGATTAACACTCGACGCGCCCCCGGCTTGCCGACGCCGTTGCTTCCTGCCGTCGAGTTAGGTTACCCTAACTTCGATGGAAGGAGGTCTGATGGCGACAACATGGGTGGGCGCGCTGCTGCGGAAAAGGCGCGATCCGGGACCGTCCCCCTTTCCGCATCAAGCGACGTTTCTTCTGGACAATCCAGTTCGGCGAGCGCTGATGCCGCCCCGGCGCATCATCGACGCCTTGGACCTGACCGGCACCGAGCGGGTTCTCGAACTCGGACCGGGCCCGGGTTTCTTCAGCGTCGAGATCGCTCGCCAGCTCACCGATGGCAGGCTCGACTTGTTCGACCTCCAGCCGGAGATGCTGGAGAAGGCTCGGCGCCGACTCGAGCGGGCCGGCTTCGTTGATGTCGGCTTCACCAGTGGGCAGGCAAGCGAGCAATTCCCGTTCCCCGACAACGCTTTTGATGTGGCGTTTCTGGCGGCGGTGATAGGGGAGGTGCCCGACCAGCAGGCATGCTTACGCTCGCTGCACCGCGTCTTGAGGCCAGGCGGCCGACTTGTTTTCGTGGAGATGCCGTCCGATCCCGACCGGCTGAGCGTGCCGCAGTTGCGCGACCTCGCCGAACCGGCGGGCTTCGAGTTCACCCACGCAACAGGAAACCGCAGGGAAGACGTCGTGCACTTTCGCGCGGTCGCGCAGAAAGCCTCTTGACGCCGTCAGGTCGTGAGGATGGTCGCCGCGGCGGTGCCCGGCGCGCCGTAGAGCTGCGTGAATCCCACCTTGGGGTTGCCGGGCACCTGACGATCGCCCGCCTCACCGCGGAGCTGGCGCACGATCTCGTGGATCTGCCGCAAACCGGAGGCGCCGATGGGCTCGCCGTTGGCGATCAGCCCGCCGTCGGTGTTGACCGGCATCGCACCGTTGATCTCGGTGGCGCCGTCGGCCAGTAGCTTCTCCTGATCGCCGTGCTCGCAGAAACCGCACTCGGCCATGTGAATGATCTCGGCGCCGGCGTCGGTGTCCTGCAACTGGATCACGTCGACATCGTCGGGGGCGATGCCCGCCTTCTCGAAGGCGGTGCGGGCGGCGTAAACCGTTGGGGCCACGTCTTCTTCGACCGGGGCGCACGTGGTGTTCACCTCGTAGGCTCCGTAGCGGCGGGTGCGGACCTCCACCGCCCGCAGGTAGACGGGCTTGGAGGTGTAGCGGTGCGCGATGTCCGCCCGGCACATGACCACGGCGGCGGCGCCCTCGTCGGGCGCGCAGAACATGTACTGGGTCAGCGGATAATTGAGCATCGTCGAGTTGAGGATGTCTTCCTCGGAGATCGGCTTGCGGCGAAAGGCGTTGGGATTCATGGCCCCGTTGCGGAAGTTCTTGGCCGCGACCTTGGCCAGGGTCTGCTGCGAGATGCCGTGGTCGTGCAGGTAACGGTTGGCTTTCATGCCGAAGAACTGGGTGGTCAGATACTGCCCGTTCTGCGCATACCAGCGCGGCATGCCGACCAGGGCGGGGTCTTCGGTGAACGCGCCGCGCGGGTGCTTGTCCAGTCCGATGGCGATGCCGATGTCGTAGTCGCCCAGTCGGATACCGTCGGCGCACGCCTTGGCCGCGCTGGCCGCGGTCGCGCACGCGTTGAACACGTTGGTGAACGGGATGCCGGTCAGCCCGACCATGCCGACGATCGCGTCCGGGTTGGCCACCGTCCAGCTGCCGCCGGTGGCGAATTGGACGTCGCGCCAAGCGATACCGGCGTCGGCGACAGCGGCGTGGATCGCGTCGACGCCCATCTGCATCGCCGACTTGCCCTCGAAGCGCCCGAACGGGTGTAAGCCCACGCCGATGATGGCGACATCATTCACGCCGCGCCACTCCTCACGCAATAGCTCCTGCATTCTTGAGTTCGTCGATCCGGTCCCAGTCCATGCCGAGCTCCATCAGGACCAGCTCGGTGTGCTCGCTGGCCTGCGGCGCCCGCGTCGTCGTCAACGGCTCGTGGTTGAACTGGACGGGGCCGCGGACCACGCGGAACGGCTTGCCGCCGCCGGCGAGCTCGACTTCGGCGATCATGTCGTTGGCGATCGCCTGCTCGTCGTCGACCAGGTCGATGAGGCTCTGGAACGGCGCCCATTGGCCCTTCATGGTCTTAAGGTGTTGTCGCCAATAGGCAAAGGGCTTGGCGGCGAAAGCTTTTGCGATCAGTTCGGCGGCGGCGTCGGCGTTCTGGATCAGCGGGAGCACGTCGGAGAAGCGGGGATCGTCGGCCGCCTCGGGGATGCCCAGGTGTTCGAACGTGTCGCGGATCAGCCCGGTCGGGCTGATGATGCACAGGTTGATCGTGCCGCCGTCGGACGTTTCGTAGTTGCCCATGAAGGGATTCACCGACGGCGCGCCGGAACCCGGCATGGGGGTGCGCATGACCTCGCCGGTCTCCATGCCCTGCGTCACGCTGGCGCCGGCCGCCCACCAGGCAGTGCTCAGCAGCGACACGTCGAGCTCGACGGCCTCACCGGTGCGCTCGCGATGCAGCAGCGCGGCCGAGATGCCACCGGCGATGAACATGCCGCCGATCGAATCGCCGAACGCGGGAATGCCTTGTCCCAGTGCGCCGCCCAGCTCCTCGGGGGTCAGGGCGTACCCGATGCCGCTGCGCGTCCAGAACGCCGTGCCGTCATAGCCGCCGGTGTCACGCTCGGCGCCTTTGTCGCCGTAGGCCGAGCCACGGGCGTACACGATGTTCGGGTTCACCGCCCGAATGTGCTCCACGTCGAACTTGTGCTTCTGGCGCTGCGCGGGCATGTAGTTGGTGAGGAACACGTCCGCGGTCTTGGCGAGCTCGTAGATGACCTCCTGACCGCCGGGCGTGGAGACGTCGATGCCGACGCTGCGTTTGCCGCGGTTGGGATGTTCCATCAGCGGGTGTCGTTCCGGATCGACTTGAATGCCACCCATATTCAAGAACCCGCGCTGGGTGTCGCCGCGGGCCGGGTGTTCGACTTTGATGACGTCCGCTCCCCAGTCGGCCAGGATGGCTCCCGCCGCCGGAACGAAGGTGAACTGCGCAAGCTCCAAGACCCGGAAGCCCGACATGACTTTGACCATTTTGCCGACCCTACTTCGCGTCGAACGTCACCGGAAGCGCATTCGGGGACCGGAAGGGCTGACCGTGGATGTGCGGGTCATCGTCTGTCAACAGGGCGAGGTTGGTCAGCCGGTTCAGCAGGCATTCCATCGCGACGCGTGTTTCCAGCCGCGCCAGATGCAAACCCAGGCAGGTGTGCTCCCCGGCGGCGAACGAGATGTGGGGCGTGTGCTTGCGGAAGATGTCGAACTCTTCGGCGCGGTCCCAGCGCCGCTCGTCGCGGTTCGCCGAACCGATGCACACCCCGATCACCGAACGGGCCGGAATCTGCACGCCTTCCAACTCGGTGTCTTCGGTCGTGAAGCGTTGCACGGTGGTCAGCGGTGTCTCGTAGCGCAGCCCTTCCTCGATGGCCGGTGCCAGCAGCTCGCGGTCGGCTTGCAGCGCGGCGAACTGCTCCGGGTGGGTGAGCAGCAGATACAGCAGGTTCCCCGAGGAGCGGTAGGTGGTCTCCAGGCCGGCGGGCAGCAGCAGCCGCAGGAACGAATAAATCGCTTCGTCGGTGAGCTTTTCGCCGTCGATCTCCGCGGTGACCAGGTCGCCGATGATGTCCTCGGTGGGCTTGGACTTGCGCTGTTCGATCTGCTCGACGAAATAGTCCTTGAGCGCCGTCGAAGCCTCGAAGGCGCGTTCGTAGTTGACGTGGTAGCTGATCAACTGCACGGCGCGGGTGTGAAACATCGGCAAGTCTTCGTCGGGCAACCCGAGCAGCCGGGCGATGACCCGGGTGGGAAACTCGAACGTGAACTGCCGGACCAGGTCGGCTGTGCCGGTTCCGATGAACTCGTCGATCAGGGCATTGCAGATCGGCCGCACGATGGTCGGCTCCCAGCGGGCCAGCGCCTTGGATTTGAAGGCCGCGGACACCAGGTTGCGGTGTTCACGGTGCTTCTTGCCCTCCATCGCCAGAATCGTCGGCCCCATGAACAGGCCGATGGTCTTGTCGTACGGCTTGGAGCTGAACACCCGGCCGTCCCGGAACACCGTGTTGACGGCGTCGAACGACATCGCGGAGTACTCCTGCTTGGGCAGCAGCGACTCCGGGGTCTTGGAATAGTCCATCACCGTGCCGGCGAACACGCCGGCCTCCCGCCGTTTGCGGGCAAAGAACGGGTAGGGGTCTCGCAGGCTGACGGTTTCGTCGCCGGCACCGGCGGCGGTGTGAACGTTGGTCGTCACCTGATCTCCAGCATCTTGATCTCAGCACGATCGAACACTTCTTCGTAAGATCGTACTGTAATTATTACAGTAGGCAATATGGGCATTACCGGCGAGGTCGCTCGCGGGTTGGATACCGAAGGTGATTGATGAGCACACTCGACGGACACGCTCCCGCCGCACTCGAACGGCGGGTCGCTGAGCTGGGCGCCGTCCTTGCGCGGCAGCGCCAGGCGTTCGTGGATGAGGGGCCGCCCGGGCTGGCGGTGCGGCGCAACCGCATCGATCGGTTGATGGCACTCGTGGTGGACCACACCGATGCGTTCGTGGAGGCGATGGCGGCGGACTTCGGCACCCGCTCCAAGGCCGCTACCTTGTTCACCGAGGTCATCGGGATGTTCTCGGTCATCGAGCACACCAGATCCCATGCGGCCCAGTGGATGCGGCCCACCAAGCTGCTGCCGGCCGCGCGGCTGTGCGGACTGCGGGCGGAGGTTCAGCCCTCGCCACTCGGGGTGATCGGGATCATCGGGCCGTGGAACTTCCCGCTCAATCTCGTTGTCCTGCCCGCGGCCACCGCGTTCGCGGCCGGCAACCGGGCGATGATCAAGATGTCGGAGGTCACCTCGCATACCGCCGATCTGATGGCCTCGCTGGCACCGGAGTACTTCGACCCGGACGAGTTGCACGTCGTCACCGGTGGTGCCGACGTGGCGGCGGCCTTCGCAGGGTTGCCGTTCGACCATCTCTTCTTCACCGGCTCACCGTCGGTCGGGGCGCTGGTGCAGCGCTCGGCGGCACAGAATCTGGTTCCGGTGACGCTGGAGCTCGGGGGCAAGAACCCCGTCGTCGTCGCACCGGCTGCCGACGTTCGGAGCGCGGCGGCACGGATCGCCCAGGCTCGCATGGTCAACGGGGGCCAGGACTGCGTGTGCCCCGACTACGTGTTCGTGCCCGAGGAGAAGCTGGACGCCTTCGTCGACGCCGCGCGACACACCTTGCGGGACATGTTCCCCACGATCGTGTCGAACAAGGACTACTGCTCGAGTGTCAATGAGGCGAATTTCGACCGAGTCGTCGGGCTGATCGAGGATGCGCGGGGCAGGGGTGCCACGGTGGAAACCATTGCGCCGGTGGTGGAGTCGCTGCCGGACCGTGCCTCCCGCAAGATCGCACCCACCATCATCCGTGATGTCGACGACGGCATGAAGATCGCCGGCGAGGAGGTTTTCGGTCCGGTTCTCGTCGTCAAGGCGTATTCGCGGCCGGCCGAGGCCATCGAATACATCAATGCCCGACCGACGCCGCTGGTGGCGTACTGGTACGGACCCGACGATGCCGAATTCCGGGCCTTCGTCCGCAGCACCCGCAGCGGTGGGGTCGCCCGCAATGACTTTGCGGCGCAGATGATCCCGTCGGCGGCGCCGTTCGGGGGAGTGGGCCGCAGCGGGATGGGCGCCTACCACGGCAAGGCCGGTTTCGATGCGTTCAGTCATCACCGCACGGTGGTGGGCAATGACCTGCCCTTCAGCATCACCGGAAGCGCGGCGCCGCCGTTCGGCCGGCCCCTGCGGCTGGGCGCCGAGGTGATGATGCGCATGACACGCGCTCGCACCCGCCGGCGGCTCCGCGGCCACCCGCGCGGCTAGCGAGGTCTAGCGGTCGGCGCGTGCGGATCCCGGGCTGGTCAGCCTCGCGGCGCGGGCCAGCAGGTCCGCGTAGCGCACGCCGAGCAGCCGCGGCAACGCCGCCATCGCCCGCCCGTCGGGGCCGATGAGGATCCGGGCCCGATTCTTCTCCGCGCCACGCAGAATGAGCCGAGCGGCCTTGGCGGGCGAGGTCAGCGCCGTCCGGTCGAAGAGCTTGGCCGCGAGATCGGGATCCTCGGTATCCGAGGTGCGCATGTTCGCGCCGAAGTTGGTCCGCACCACGCCGGGATGCACGCAGTGCACGGTCACCGGCCGGCCTTCCATGATCATCTCCTGGCGCAGCGCCTCGGTGAAGCCACGCACCGCGAACTTTGAAGTGCTGTAAGCGCCCTGGTAGGGAATCGCGATGAGACCGAACGCGCTGGACAGGTTCACCAGTCGGGAGGGGCTCCGGGGGGAGCCTGCCTCGATCAGTTGCGGCAGAAAGGCTTTGGTGCCGTTGACGACGCCGCCGACGTTGATGCCCATCAGCCAATCGAAGTCCTTCCAGGACATGTCCGCCACGCCGGCGAACAGGTCGACTCCGGCGTTGTTGAACACCAGCGAGGCGGGCCCGTGTTGCCGGTGCACCTCGTCGGCGAAGCCCAGCACCGCATCCCGGTCGGCGACGTCGACCCGATACGGCGTGACCTGCCCGGGCGGACACCCGGCCTGGGTTTCGGCCAGGCCATTCGGATCGATGTCGGACACAGCGACGTGCGCGCCTTCTTCGGTCAGTGCCCGCGTCAAGGCGCGGCCGATGCCCGAGCCGGCACCCGTCACCACGGCGACACGGCCTTGGTACTTCATGAGTTCCCTTCCTCCACAATCGCTTTGATCCGACCCACGGACGTCTCGAGGTTCTTTTGCAGATCGCTACGACGATCCCGGACGAACAGGAACAGGCGCTCGAAAACCACAGCGCCGAGCGGCAACGGCACGCACATCCGGAAGGTTTCGGTGAGGCGCGCGGTACCCGCGGTGGTACCGGGTTCGATCAGGTATGTCCATTGCGTCCAGTCGCCGCCCATGGCCTGCACCACGAACGAAAACTTATGTCCGGGCCACGCGTCGACGACTTCGGCATCCGTCCGCCACCGGCCGAGCCGTCGGCGGTTCCAAGCGCGAAAAAGGTTGGGCGACAGCCACGTTGCGCGTCGCGTCTCGGGACTCCACTCGGGGATCCTGGTGACGTCGGCGATCACGGCGTAAACCTGGTCGGCCGACGCGCGCACCTGGGCCGAGGCCGTCAGCGTCTCGTCCTTCTGCAGCAACGACATGGCCTGCGCCCTCCTCAGCGGCTACCGGCGCTGCCGGTCAGCCATTGACCGCCTGCTCGCGCGCCCACCGGTAGTCGGCCTTGCCGGACGGGCTCCGCTCGATGGCCGCGCGGAACACGATCGCTTTGGGGAGCTTGTAGCGCGCCAGCGTCTGCGCGGCGTGGGCCACCAGTTCCGCCGCTTCGGCGCTGGCACCTTCAGCCAGCGCCACCACGGCGACGACCTCCTGGCCCCACCGTTCGCTGGGCCGGCCGGCGACCACCACGTCGGCGACGGCGGGATGTGACGCGATGGCCGTTTCGACCTCCTCGACGAAGATCTTCTCGCCGCCGGAGTTGATGGTCACCGAATCGCGGCCGAGCAACTCGATGGAGCCGTCGGCGCCGTGGCGCGCGCGGTCGCCGGGGACGGCGTAGCGCACGCCGTCGATCACCGGGAAGGTCTTGGCCGTCTTGGCCGCATCGCCCTTGTAGCCGAGTGGAGCGTAGCCCCGCTGCGCCAGCCAGCCCATCCCGTCGTGCCCGGGTGCCAGGATCGCCGAAAGGTCCTCGGCGGCAACGAAAGTGTCCGGCCCGGCGTTGAACGTCCCCGTCGCCACCGCCCCGGACGTCGACATGTGGTGCATCTGCGCCCCGGTCTCCGACGATCCGACACCGTCGACCACGACGGCGTTCGGCAGCGTCTCGATCAAGCGTTTCTTGACGTACGGGGTCAGCAGGGCGCCGCCGTTGGCGACGACCGCCAGCGACGACACATCGGCGATCCCCTTCTCGATGGCGGCGACCAGGGGGCGCGCCATCGCGTCACCGACCACCGTGACCACCATGACCTTCTCCCGCTCGATGGTGCGCACCACGTCCTCGGCGTCCAGATGGTCGACGACCGTGGGAAACACGACGGACTGGCCCGTGGTGATCGCGGTCATCACACTCCACTGGGCCGCACCGTGGATCAGCGGGGGCAGGATCATCAGCTTGGTGCCCGGCCCGGAGGCGGCGCGTTCGACGATCTCGTCGACGGAGCTCGACGGCTCGCCGGTCATCAGGTTCCGTCCGCCGAAGGACGTCATGAAGATGTCGTGCTGGCGCCACAACACGCCCTTCGGCATTCCCGTCGTGCCACCGGTGTACAGGACGTACAGGTCGTCGGCGGAGTGCTGCACGGGCGGCGGCACCGGGGACACCGACGCCAGCGCGGCCTCGTAATCGACCGCGCCCTCGAGCAACTCGTTACCCGAGTCGTCGGCGATCTGGATCAGCACGCGCAGCTGTGGCAGCTCCGGCAAGATCTCGGCGACTCGCGGTGCGAACGCGGCGTGGTAGAGCAGCGCGGTCGCGCCGGCGTCCGCCAGCAGGTATTGCAGCTCGCTCTTCACATAGCGGAAGTTGACGTTGAACGGGGCGACGCGCGCCTCGAAGCTGCCCAGCAACGCCTCGACGAATTCGTTGCCGTTGTAGGCGTAGAGGCCCAGCAGATCCTGGCCCACTTCGTGACCGCCGAGCGCGGAGCGCTCGGTGTGGCAGCCCAACCCCTGCGAATGCAGGTATGCGGCCAGCCGGGTGGAACGTTCGATCACCTGCGCATAGGTGTAGCGCCGATCGCCCTGGATGATCAGCTCGCGATCGGGGATCGCGGCGGCGACGGCCTTCGCGACGGCCGGGACCGTGAATGTTGTTGTGGTGTCGGACATCGTGCCTCTCACGGCTGGTGGGGGAGCAGTCGGACCATCAGGCCGTTGGCTTCGCTGAGCAAGGTTCCATCGGCGGCTATCATAGTAGCGTCAATGAAAACCTTCCTGCCCTCGATGTCGGTGATGCGGCCCCGGGCCGTCAGTGGCTGGTCGATCGGGGTGATGTTGCGGTAGTCGACGTGCAGGAAGGCGGTGCGCGTCGGGCGGATGTCCGCGGTGGTCACCACCATGCCGAACAGCCAGTCGTAGAACAGCGGGATCATGCCGCCGTGCACGGCCCGGTTCCCGCCGATGTGCGAGGTGGTGAAGTGGCCGGCCATCGTCACGCCCTCGGGGCCGGATTCGGTCACCAGCCAGGGCGGCATCAGGGGATGGGCCAGCCCGGGCAGCGTCAGCACGCGGCCGGCCACCGCCTCGGTCTCCGGGACCTGGTGGCCGTCCAGCAGCGCGCAGGCGTTCTCCAGGTGCGCGGCCGCGGCGGCCCACAACTCGGGATCGGGCCTGGTGGACACCGTCAGGTCCTGCAGCCGGCGCAGCGCGGCGACGAACGGGCCCAGTTCCGCAGGGGCGTTCTCGACGGGTCTGACGTCGGGAAATCCGCCACGAACTTCCGGCGCGGTATCGGTCATCGCGTTCCTTCGTCCCAGGCCCGCAGCAGGTCGTCGGTGCCTGTGATGGTGGCCAGCAGCGACAGCGTGTTGGCGATCATCGCTGCACCATAGTCGGCGGGTATGCCGGCGACCGCGTCGCGGGGGACGACCACCCGGTAGGCGGCGTTGACGGCGTCCATGACGAGGTTGGGGATGGCGATGTTCAGTGAGACGCCCACCACGACAATGGTCGACACCCCGAGATTGCGCAGCACCGCGTCCAGGTCCGTGCCGCCCATCGGGCCCACGCCGTGCCAGCGGCGCAACACCAAATCCGAAGGCTCCGGCCCCAATTCGGGCAGCAGTTCCGCACCCGGCGTGCCGGGCGTGATGTCCACCCGGTTCCCGCCGCCCATCGCGAAGATCTTTGCGTTGTGGTTGGAGCCGAGCCCGTCGGACCGGCGCTGCACGAGGCAGTGCACGATGCGCACCCCGGCCGCCCGGGCTGCCGGCAGCAGGCGCGCGATGTTGGGCAGCGCTTCGCGGCGGGCTTCCTCGGCGAGCATCGCCAGCCCGGCGTCGGGACCCATCACCGCGCCCTGGCACTCCTGGGTGACGATCGCGGTGTGCGCGGGCGCGATCAGTTCGGCCAGCCGATCCGTCATGCGGGGGCGCCCACCGGCGCGACGTCGTAGAACTGGGTCGCCCACTTCCGCAGCGCCATATAGCCTTTCGCGTCCGTCTTCGACAGCGCGGGGTGTTCGACGTACTTCTGGTAGCGCCAGATCTGCAAATCGTCGAACACGGTGGACAGGAACTGCTTCTCGATGACCTCCCGCAGTTTGCCCTCGGGGACGTCCGCGGTGTCTCCGGGCAGTCGCGGCCACCAGATCGAGTAGAACAGGTCGGAGCATTCGTCGTCGACCGGCGTGCAGGTGAAGATCAGCCGATGATTCTGGGCGCCCTCGAAGACGCTGATCGCGCCGCCGAGGCCGAACAGGTGGCTGTGGAACCGCAATGCGAGGTCGTCCGGGTTGTCGCTGTGCGCGTCGGGCCAGCCGGCGATGAACTGCCATTCCTGGTCGACGATCCTCCACTCCAGCACCCTGGGCGTCACGGTGGCGTGGTGCACGTACTCGAAATGCGCACTGTCGGGCGCATTTTCGGCCACGATCTGCGGGTGCACCGGTTCGCGCTCCGCACGCCGGGAGAACTCCGGGTATGCGCGGTAATAGGCCGCGGGGTCCGTCTCGAATTGCGGGAACTTGTGAAAGATGTCCGGCATCTCCCACTGCGGCTCCTTGCCGTCCGGATGGTGCCAGACGAAGACGCAGTCGTACTGCTCGCGGACGGGATACACCTTCAGCCGTACCCCGCGGTTGGGCCGGTCGGGCTGGTAGGGGATGTATTTGTTGCAGCCGTCCGGGCCCCAGCGCCAGCCGTGGAAGGGGCACTCGACGCAGTCGCCGACGACTTTGCCGCCGTGGCCGAGGTGGGCGCCCAGGTGCTTGCAGTGCGCTTCCAGGACGTGCAGCTCGCCCTGCTCGTCGCGGTAGGCCACCAGGTCCTCGCCGAAATACTGCAGCGGCCGCACCTCGCCGACGGGAAACTCCGGGGACCAGCCGACCATGAACCAGCCGGTGACCTTCCAGGTGAACGGGACTTTCACACCAGCGCCTCTCGCCATCGTTGATACTAAATCCATTACAGTATAGATTTCAGCAGTCCGGCCGGCGCACGGCAAGGAGTGAAATGACGACAGCGGCTGACGAGCTGGAAGCCATCCGACAACTGAAGGCGCGCTACTGCCGCTTCCTGGACACCAAAGACCTCGAGTCCTGGCGCGACGTGTTCACCACCGATGTCGTGGTGACCCTCGATATGGCGGTGTCCACCGCCGGTGCCGACCCGCAGACCGCGCCACCGATCGAAGGCGTGCAGAACTTTGCGCCGATGGTGATGGGCGGGCTCGGGGGAGTCGCCACCAAACATCACTGTCACACCCCCGAGATCACGCTCACCTCCGCGACCACCGCGGCCGGCATCTGGGCGATGGAGGACCTGCTGATCTTCGGTGACGGCCGCGAGTTGTACGGCGCCGGCCACTACCACGAGACCTACCAGAAGCGGGACGGTCGTTGGCAGATCAAGTCGCTGCACCTCACCCGAACCATCCTGAAGATCACCGGCGGTGACGATGGCAAAAGCTGATACCTCGTTCGACGTGCTCGTCATCGGCGCCGGTTTCTCCGGGCTGTACATGCTGCACCGGCTGCGGCAACTCGGGCTGCGCACGCGCGTGCTGGAGATGGCCGAAAAGGTGGGCGGAACCTGGCTTTTCAACCGGTACCCGGGCGCGCGCTGCGATATCGAGAGCATCGAATACTCCTACAGCTTCTCCGAAGAGATTCAGCAGGAGTGGGTATGGACGGAGTCGATGCCGGCCCAGCCCGAGATCGAGGCCTATCTGAACTTCGTGGCCGACCGGCTCGACCTTCGCCGCGACATCCAGTTCGGCGCCAAGGTCGTCGCGATGACGTTCGAGGAAGAAGCCGGCTGGTGGCAGGTGCGCACCGAGACCGGCGAAACCTTCCGGGTCCCGTTCGTCGTCGCCGCCTCCGGAATTCTGTCGGTGCCGCTGGAACCCGACATCCCCGGAATGGATACCTTCGCCGGGACCTCCCTGTTCACCAGCCGCTGGCCGGAGGGCGGCGTGGACCTCACCGGCCAGCGGGTCGGTGTCATCGGCACCGGTTCGACAGGCGTTCAGCTCATCCCGGTGGTGGCCCGAGAAGCGTTGCACCTGTCGGTGTTTCAGCGCTCGCCCGCCTACACCCTGCCCTGGCGGGTACATCGGTTCGAACCGGGCGAACTGGACGACATGAAGGCCCGCTACGCCGACATCCGGGCGGCCCAACGCGCCCACCCGATCGGGGCGGCGCGGTTGAGCGCCTTCTCCGTGCTGCTGGAGATGCTCGGCCGGCCGCCGCTGAAGTCGGCGACCCGCGAAGAACAAGTGCGCGCCATCGAGGAGAACGGCGTGATGGGGGCGCTGAACTGGGGTGACATCTTCTTCGACATCGAAGCCAACCGGATGGCCGCCAGGCTGTACGGCGAGGCGGTGGCCCGGATCGTCAAAGATCCCGACACGGCCGCCTCGTTGGTGCCGGTACACCCCTTTGCCTGTAAGCGGCCGATCATCGACCAGGGTTACTACGAGACGTTCAACCGGGACAACGTCAGCCTGGTCGATCTGCGGAAGTCGCCGATCCGCGAGGTGACACCGACCGGAATCCGCACCGAGGACCGGGTGCACGAACTCGATGTCATCGTGTACGCCACCGGCTTTGACGCCATGACCGGTGCGCTCAGCCGCATCGATGTGCGCGGTCGCGGGGGAATGTCGCTGGGCGAGTTCTGGGCCACCGAGGGGCCGCTGTCGTATCTCGGCCTCGCGGTCGCCGGCTTCCCGAACCTGTTCACGGTTCAGGGGCCCGGCAGCCCGAGCGCCGCGACCAACTTCGTCGCCGCCCTCGAACAGCACGTGGAGTGGATCGGTGACTGCATCGCGTATCTGCGCGCCAACGACATCCGCACCATCGAGGCGCTCAGCAGCGCCCAGCAGGAATGGATCGACCACGCCACCGCGCTCGTTGCGCCGACCGTGCTGGTTCATCCGTCGTGCAACTCCTGGTACAACGGTGGCAACGTGCCCGGCAAGAAACGGATGTACATGGGTTATACCGGCGGGATACCCGAATACCGGCGCCGCTGCGACGAAATCGCCGCCGGCGGATACATCGGGTTCAAACTGGTCTAGCTGGCGAAGGTGAGCGACATGGCGACGGCGTTGAGCGGGCTGAGCCTGGCCAGAGATGTGGCCCGCGAATTGGGCATGCTGATGCCGCGCACGGTGGCCGGCCTGCGCGAGTCGACCGGTTGGTCCCCGCTCTCGCCGCGCGGTGCGCGTCAGTTCGGCGAGGCGATGCTCGATGAACTTGTGCTGAGCGCCTTTTCGCTGCTGGGCGCTAGCCCTGCACCGATGCGGCCGTTGGATGGATGTACCGCGGCGGCCGAGGAGCTCTCCTCGTTGGGCATCGACCGGGCGCACGCCGAACCGAACCCGTTGCGGCCGACGTCGATTCGCAGGCGCAGCATCGCCGGCCTTGGCTACGAGCGGATGGCTTTCGAGCACGACCCCGCCTTGCCGGCCACGCTGGCGGCCGAGGGTTTGGGCGGCCCGGCGCGGGCGGTGGTGCACCTGTGCCGGCACCACGACGGGCCCAGGCCGTGGCTGGTGTGGGTGCACGGCGCGGGCCAGGGTGGCACCGAGGACCTGCTGCTGTCCCGGATCGGACGCATACATCACAAGCTGGGGTACAACGTCGCGATGCCGGTGCAGCCGGGCCACGGTTGCCGGCGACGCCAATGGCCGACCTATCCCGACATGGATCCGCTGGGCAACGTGGCGGGAATGATGCGCGTGGTTTCCGAGGTGCGCGCCGTCGTGCGCTGGGTGCGGCCGCAGGCCACGGCCGTTGTGGTGGCGGGGATTTCGATGGGAAGCCCGGTGGCCGCGCTGGTCTCCCACCTGGAAAAGCAGACCGACGCGGTCGCGCTCTACACGCCCATCCTGGGGCTCAACGCCATGATCGCGCGGCACCTGCAACGGTGGGGCTCATCGCGCGAGGGATTCCGCGAGCTGCTGGAATCGCCGGCGGTCACGAAGCTGACCTCGGTGATCGATCCCTTGGCGGTCATTCCGTCCCCGCCGCCGCAGCGCCGGCTCATCGTCGGGGCGTGGCACGACCGGATGGCGATGCGCGAGCCCACCGACGCATTGCAGGAGCGCTGGTGCGGCCAACTGTACTGGTACGACGGCAGCCACGTCGGGCACATCTTCTCGCGACGGGTGCAGCGCATCACCGACCGATTCCTGGGCGAGGTGGCCGCGCTGAAAGCGGACGACTCGGTGCCCGACTGATGGCACCCACTTGGACCGCGCGAACCGTGGTCGAGCTCTACAACCTCGTCGTGTGGAACGAACGCAACATCGAGATGGCCGAGGAATTGTTGGGCGACACGGTGATTCGGCACGAGGTCGGTGGTGCGCGCACGCTGACCCACGCCGAAGCGGTGCAGCGGGTGGTGGACATGTGGGAGCTGGCCGATTCGCTGCACTTCGACCTCAACATCGTCATCGAGGGCGACGACGGCGAGCACGTGGCGATCGTCTACGACTCGACGATCACCACCAAGGACGGCACCGAGACCAATATCGCCAGCATCGAGGTGTTCCGCGTCGTCGATGGCAAGATAACCGAGGTTTGGAACGGCGGCTACCAGCAAGGGGTTTGGAATTGACTGACCGGACGCTTGATGAATTGGGGTTCTACCTGTTGGCCGGGGCGGGCGGTGAGGGCCCGGCGACGTTGATGGACGAGGCCCGCCGCGGCGAGGAACTCGGCTTCGGCACCGCCTTCATCTCAGAGCGGTGGAATGTCAAGGAGGCGTCGTCTCTGGTCGGGGCGGCCTGCGCGGTGACCAACCGGATGCAGATCGCCACCGCCGCAACCAATCACAACACCCGTCATCCGCTGATCACCGGGTCGTGGGCGACCACGATGCATCGCCTGTCGGGCGGCCGGTTCACCCTGGGCGTCGGCCGAGGCATCGCCGCGATCTACGGGGCCTTCGGCATCCCGGCGGTGACGACGGCGCAGATGGAGGACTGGGCCCAGGTCATGCGGCGGCTGTGGCATGGCGAACTGATCTTCAATCACGACGGCCCGATGGGCAAGTACCCCATCCTGTTTCTCGATCCCGACTTCAACGAGGATATTCGACTGGCGCTGGTGGCCTTCGGTCCCAACACCCTCGCGCTCGGGGGGCGCGTGTTTGACGACGTCATACTGCACACCTATTTCACCCCGGAGACCTTGCAGCGCAGCGTCAAAATCGTGAAGTCGGCCGCCGAGAAGGCCGGCCGTGACCCGGACAGCGTGCGGGTGTGGTCGTGCTTCGCCACCGTCGGTGACCATCTGCCCGAAGAACTGCGGCTGAAGAAGACCGTGGCGCGGCTGGCCACCTACCTGCAGGGCTACGGCGATCTGCTGGTGCAGACCAACAACTGGGATCCCGCTGTGCTGCAACGGTTTCGCGACGACCCGGTGGTCACCTCGATCGCGGGCGGGATCGATCACAAGGGCACCGCCGAGCAGATCGAGCACATCGCGACGCTGATCCCCGAGGAATGGCTGGAGCCCTCGGCCACCGGGTCCGCGCAGCAGTGTGTGGATCGCATCCGCAAGGAATTCGACTACGGGGCCGACGCGGTCATCATGCACGGCGCCACCCCCGACGAGCTCGAGCCGATCGTCGCGGCCTACCGGTCTGCCAGGTAGCGCGAGCAGACGCAAAAGCACCTGATTTCGCCCGAAAATGGGCAATTTTAAGGGCTTTTGCGTCTGCTCGGCGGAGGAATTTACGGCATGATGACGGTCCGGGTGACCGGTTCGGCGGCGGCCTGCCTGC
>NZ_LZKY01000398.1:0-28462 GCF_001673055.1 Mycobacterium sp. 1245801.1 | reverse complement strand
CCTCCTGATCGGCGACGTGGGCGATCAGCTCCTCGTGAATGCCACGCCCGACGTATGCCAGATCGATCGTGTGCACGTCGCCATCCGCGACGGGGTCGGCTGGCAAGCACAGCGGCTGCGCCACGTCGCGGTGATCGGCCTGGGTCGGGCCTTGCTGTCCCGACTCAACGACGGGATCGGCTGGAAGGCGTTGAGCGTCAACACCGATCGCCCGCTGTTTTGGTTCCTCGGCAATGCCGAGGTCAAGTCCATGGCCGATCTTCGCGGGCGCCGCCTGGCCGTGCACGCCGCCGATAACCCGCCGGGCGCTTTCGCCCGGATCGTCCTGCGCAAGCACGGCCTAGACCCCGACCGCGACTTGCAGTGCGTGGTGCGGCATCCCGGTGACTACCAGATGGACCTGCGCCGGCTGCGCGACGGTTCGATCGATGCCGCCTACGTGGGCAGCACGCTGTCCCCCGAACAGGTCGCCGCCGAAGAGGGCTTTCACCTGCTGGCCTGGGTCGGCGATCACTTCCAGATCCCCACGGTGGGCGTCGCGGTCGACCCGGTCCACATTCCACCGGATAGCCCCGCGCTGGGGGCCCTCGTCCGGGCCAATCAGCGCGCGCTGCGACTGCTCGCCGAACACCCAAGCCGCGCAGTCGAATACGTCAACTGGTTCCTCGACCGGCTCACGCCGCAAGAAGCGCAACGACACTACGAGCGCTACGTCGGGCCCTACTTCACCCCCGACTACCGGGTGGACCTGCGCGTCGCGCAGCAGTCGATCGACGCGGTCGCACGCGAACTCGGCATTGCCCCGGTCGCGGCAGCCGACTTCTACCGGACCGGCTAGTCACAACGGTCGCGCCGAGCGTGCATTCCTGGCGGCAAATCAGCGAAATCTTCACCGTGAGAACATGTTCGGCGCGCGCAGTTGCCGCGGTCGGACGCCCCGACCGGCGGCTAGGCTGCCAGGTCGTCGGCGCGCCGCGCGGCGGCCGCCCGCTTCCCGCTCCGCCAGCCGCGCACGGCCGCGATCGCGGACTTGAGCCCGCGACGGCGCCCGGTGGCCGGATCGGTGCCCAGGAACCCTGGTTCGAGTTCGTCGAACATCCGCTCGCTGCGGGTCTCCGGGGCGTTGTCGGCGTCGTCACGCAGGTACTTGTTCGGCAGCGAGAGCTTGGCCAGCGTGCGCCACGTCTTGGCGTACTGCAACAGGAAAGAGCCTGTGGTGTAAGGCAAGTCGTACTTGTCGCACACCTGGCGCACCCGCACCGAGATCTCGTGCAACCGGTTGCTCGGCAGGTCGGGATACAGGTGGTGCTCGATCTGGTGGCACAGGTTGCCGCTCATGAAGCGCAGCGCGGGGCCGGCCTCGAAGTTGGCGCTGCCCAGCATCTGACGCAGATACCACTGCCCCTTGGTCTCACCGATCATGTCGGTCTTGGTGAATTTCTCTGCGCCGTCGGGGAAATGGCCGCAGAAGATCACCGCGTTGGCCCACACGTTGCGGATCACGTTGGCAACGGCGTTGGCCTTCAGCGTGGACATGTAGGTGGCTCCGGGCGACAGCGAGGTCAGCGCCGGGAACGCGACGTAGTCCTTGAGCACCTGTCGACCGGCCTTGGCCAAGAACTCGTCGACCCGTTGGCGAGCCTCGTCGTTGTCCATCCGCCGCTTGGCGATCTTGCCGAGCTCCACATGCTGCAGGCCGACTCCCCATTCGAAGAGCAGCGCAAGCAGGGTGTTGTACACCAGGTTGAAGAGGTTGAAGCGCTTCCAGCGCTGGTCGCGGGTTACGCGCAGCAGGCCGTAGCCCACGTCGTCGTCCATCCCGAGGATGTTGGTGTATTTGTGGTGCACGAAGTTGTGGGTGTAGCGCCAGTGCTTGGACGACCCGCTCATGTCCCACTCCCAGGTCGAGGAGTGAATCTCGGGGTCGTTCATCCAGTCCCACTGGCCGTGCATGACGTTGTGGCCGATCTCCATGTTCTCGACGATCTTGGCCACGCCCAGGGTCACCGTCCCCGCCCACCAGGCCGAGCGCCGCGAGCTGGCGGCCAGCAGCAGCCGGCCGGTCACCTCCAGCGCGCGCTGGGCCGCGATGGTGCGGCGGATGTAGCGGGCGTCCCGCTCGCCGCGCGAGTCTTCCACGTCCTGGCGGATGGCATCGAGCTCAACGGCCAGGTTTTCGATGTCGGCGTCCGTCAAATGGGCGAATACGTCGACGTCTGTGATCGCCATCGTCGTCATCTCCCTGCGGTGGTTTGTTCAGTCGTAATCGTGTTCCAGACCTACGCTATCGTAACCTACGAAGCCGTAGGTTACCAGTGAGTAGCCTTTATATGTCGAGCACGCAATCGCCGGAAGCGGCGGACACGCAGGTCTGCACCCTGGTCCCCGGGTCGTGCTCCTGGCCGGTCCGCAGATCGCGGACGTGACCCTCCACCAGGCCGACGACGCACGATTGGCAGATCCCCATGCGGCATCCAAAGGGCATCTGCACGCCGGCGCTCTCCCCCGCATCCATCAACGACGTCGCGGCGTCGGCACCGACGGTGCGCCCGCTGCGGGCGAAGGTGACGGTGCCGCCGGCGCCGCTGGGTGCGGCCTTGGACACCGCGAACCGCTCGAGGTGCAGCTGCTCGCCGATGCCCGCGGCCGACCATGTCCGCTCGGCCTCGGTGAGCATGCCTTCCGGACCGCAGGCCCAGGTCTGGCGTTCGCGCCAGTCCGGCACCTCGCGGTCCAGCACGGAGAGGTCGAGCCTGCCCTGGCTGCGGGTCTCGCGCAGCCGCATCCGATAGCCGGGGTGCTCGTCGGCCAGGGCGGCCAATTCGGCGCGAAACATCACGTCGGATTCGGTGGGCGCCGAGTGCAGGTGGACGATGTCCCCAATCTGGTTGCGGCGCACCAGTGTTCGCAGCATGGACATCACCGGCGTGATCCCGGAGCCCGCGGTGAGGAACAGGATCGATGGCGGCGCGGGGTCGGGCAGCACGAAGTTGCCCTGCGGCGCGGCCAGCCGCACGATGGTGCCCGGCTCGACACCGGCCACCAGGTGCGACGACAGGAATCCCTCGGGCATCGCCTTGACCGTGATCGTCACCGTGCGGGCCGGATCGGCCGCCGAGCGCGGGGTCTTGCCGGCCGGGGCCGAGGTGAGCGAATACGACCGCCAGCGCCAGCGCCCGTCCATCAGCAGTCCGATGCCGATGTACTGGCCCGGCTGGTAGTCGAAGTTGAAGCCCCAGCCCGGCTTGATCACCAGGGTCGCGGAGTCCTCCGTCTCGCGGCGCACCTGCAGGATGCGGCCCCGCAGTTCGCGCGCCGACCACAGCGGATTGGCCAGATGCAGGTAATCGTCGGGCAACAGCGGCGTGGTGATACGCGCGGCGAGCTTGCGCAGCGCATGCCAGCCGGGATGCCGGTCCGCGCCGGCGACAACAGGTCGCTTGGTGTCGACGACGTTGCCCGTGATCGATGGGTTACGTCTGCCCAGGGGAAGCTCCTGCTCACTACGCGGCATCTGACTGACGCTCACATTGTGATCGATTCTGTGTGCTTCACGAAACCTACGGTACCGTAACCTACGGTGTCGTAGCTAGCGCTGCGGCGAGGACTGCCTCACATTCGGCGTCACATCAGCTCCAGCAGAAATGGCAGCTCCTGGTTGGCGTACCAGGCCAGATCGTGGTCCTGGGCGTCGCCGACGATCAGGTCGGCATCCTCGTCGCCCAGGTCGGCGGCGTCGACGGCCTCGATCGCCCGCACCACCGCCGATTCGGCGGCGGCGTTGTCGACGTAGGCGGCGATCACGTGATCGATCGCAACCGGGCCGGCCAGCCTGACCACGGCGTCGTCGAGGTCGGGACGGTACGTGACGCCCTCGACGTCGGCGGCCAGCACGGCTCGGCGCGGCGGCGGCGACTCCGACGGCGCTTCGGCCCCCTGGGCCGCCAGCAGGCGCAGGGAGGCCAGCGCCGCCTCGCGCAGTGCGACGTCGGCGAGCTCGTCGTCGTCGCCCTCGGCGTAGGCCTCCCGCAGGGTCGGCGTCAGCGCGAACGCCGTGCCATTGACCGGCCACAACGAACCGTCGGCGACCAGCTGCTGCAGCATCGGCACCGTGGCCGGGATATAGACAACGGTCATGGGGGCTAGATCAGCGTGGCCGCGTAGTCGGCGACGTACGTCGACAGCTCACGCGGCGGGCGCTGGTAGTTGCCGCTGACGACGGGACGCCCGGGCAGCTTGACCTTGGGCGTCTCGACCTCGCGGTAGGGAATCGTGGACAACAGATGGGCCATCATGTTCAGTCGCGCGTGTTTCTTGATATCGGATTCCACCACGTACCACGGACTCTCCGGGGTGTCGGTGTGCACCATCATCTCGTCCTTGGCGCGTGAATAATCCTCCCATCGGTATACCGATTCCAAATCGATCGGGGACAGCTTCCAGCGCCGGACGGGGTCGTTCAGTCGCGCTTTGAACCGGCGCAACTGCTCGGCCTCCGACACCGAGAACCAGTACTTGCGCAGCAGTATCCCGTCGTCGATGAGCATCTGCTCGAATATCGGCGTCTGCCGCATGAACAACGCGTACTCCTGCGGCGTGCAGAAACCCATGACCTTCTCGATGCCCGCCCGGTTGTACCAGGACCGGTCGAACAGCACGATCTCGCCCTTGGTGGGCAGGTGGGCGATGTAGCGCTGGTAATACCACTGGCCGCGTTCGCGATCCGAGGGCACCGGCAGCGCGGCGATGCGGGCGATCCGTGGGCTGAGGTACTCGGTGATCCGTTTGATGGCACCGCCCTTGCCCGCGGCGTCGCGGCCCTCGAAGAGCACCACCACCCGCGCCCCGGAATAGCGCACCCATTCCTGCAGCTTCACCAATTCCGTTTGCAGCCGGAATAATTCGGCTTCGTAGACCTCGTCGGTGATCTTGCGCACGGGCGGGGAAGCCGACTTCTTCTTGTTCGGCTTCGACGGCGCTCCGTCGCTTTTCGCGGTGCTCACAGCAAACGAATGATAGCCCCACGCAGGGGTTTTCACCGCAGACTAGGACCGGGAAGCCTCCAGCAGTTCTTCGAGCGCTTGGTGCAGCAGGCCGGGCAGCAGCTCGACATCGCTCATGGCCTCGCGGTCGGCGTTGATTCCGTAGTACAGCTCGCCGTTGTAGGACGTCACCCCGATGGCCAGCGCCTGGTTGTGCAACAGCGGGGGCACCGCGTACGTCTCGAGCAATTTGGTGCCGGCGATGTACATCTGCGACTGGGCGCCGGGCGCGTTGGTGATCAGCAGGTTGAACGTTCGCCTGGAGAAGCTCGGGAAACCGGTCGCCACCCGAATGCCCATGGCGTGCAACGTCGGTGGGGCAAAACCCGACAGCGTGACGATGGTCCGGGCGTCCACCAGATGCGCGGCCGTCGGGTTCGACTCGGTGGCGTGGGCGATCTGCGACAATCGCACCACGGCGTTGGGCTCGCCCACCGGAAGGTCGACGAGGAAGGGCATCACCTGGCTGATCGCCTGACCGGGGCCGCTGGCGTCGAGGTCGCCGTCGTCATACACCGGCAGCGGCGCCATCGCCCGCACGGTCGCGGTCGGCGACACCGCCACCCCGCGCGACATCAGCCAGTTACCCAGGGCGCCGGCGATCACGGCGAGCACCACGTCGTTGACGTCGCAGTCGTAACGCGCGCGCACGGCGCGGTAGTCCTCGAGGCTGCCGCGGGCGACGGTGAAGCGCCGATGCCGTGACACGGTGGCGTTGAGCGGGCTGCTGGGCGCGGCGCGTCGGGCCGCGGTGCGTACGAAGTCGACGGCCCGGCGACCGGCGTCGAGCAGCTCGGTGTGGCTGGTCACCAGGCCACCGATCATCGAGCCGACGGCCTGCAGCTGGGCGCCCGGGCCGGTGACCCACTCGCTGACCGCGCCCAACATCAGCCGGGTGTCGCCGGGATCGCGCTCCGGTACCCAGATGTCCTCGGGAAACGGTGGCGGGCGTTTCGTCCGGTCGGCGATCACGTGGTTGATCTCCAGCGCGGACATGCCGTTGATCAGCGCCTGATGCGACTTGGTGTACAGGGCCACCCGGTTCTTGGACAGGCCCTCGACCAGGTACATCTCCCAGAGCGGGCGCGACTTGTCCAGCGGCCGCGCGGCCAGGCGCGCGATCAGCTCGTGCAGCTGCTCGTCGCTGCCCGGCGAGGGCAACGCCGAACGCCGGACGTGATAGGTGATGTCGAAGTCGTTGTCGTCGAGCCACACCGGCCGGGCCGTGCCGACCCGCACTTCCCGCACCTTCTGCCGGTAGCGCGGTATCTGCGGCAGCCGCTGCTCGACGGTGGCGAGCAGCGTTTCGTAGCTCAAGCCCGAACGGGGGCGGCGCAGGATCGCCAGCGATCCGACGTACATGGGGGTGGCGGTGTTCTCCAGCCGAAAAAACGATGCGTCCGGCGGGGACAAGCGACTCACCATGCGGCGCTGTCCTCCTGGTCAGTTCGTCGCCCGTGTGCGGGGGCCCCGGGCCCTGGGGGCCCCGTCCCGCCCACGGTAACCGGGCGCCGCCGCGCTAACTCCGCGTGGGTACGCGTGCGGACGAGTTGTGCCATGATGACCACTGACTAACCACTGTCTGCCCCTCTCCAGCAGGCTTGCGGTCCGGCCGAAGACTTGGAGAGTGCGCGTTGAACACCAATCCGGTTGCTAATCCAGCTGACGCTTTCACCGTCATACCAGTCGTCGATTACGAACCGCCGACGCAGGACGTGTCGCACCCCACCCCGCAGTGCCGTCAACCCTCGCGGCCCCCGTTACGCCGCCGCAGCACCCACGCAGCGCCGCGGCCCTATACCGGCCCGCCCAGCAGGGCGGCCGCACCGGATCGCGACGAGGTCATGTCCGCGCGGCTGCGTCAGGCGGCCGTCTTCGCCGACGCCGCGCTGCGCCGGGTGCTGGAAGTCATCGACCGGCGCCGTCCGGCCGTCCAGCTGAATCCGCTGCTGGCCCCGAGCCTGGTGGATTCCGTGGCCGCGGTCGCCCGCTCGGCGGCGGGCCAGGCGGGCGCTCGGCGCGGTGCGGCGGTGCTGCGCCGCACGCGGCTGCAGGCGGCCGGTCACCGGGACCCGGACTCGGCGGCCGAAGTCTTCGGTTCCTATAGCCGCGGCAACCGAATCCATGCCATCGCCTGCCGCGTCGAACAGGTCAGCGCGGCGGGAAGTACCCGGTGGATGGTGGTGGCCCTGCACATCGGCTGACTGGAGGGCTGAGCCGGCCGGGGTCAGGCCGGTGCGGCGCCGGCCGGCCGCGGGCCGCCGACGTAGCGGGTGAGCACCGGCCCCACGATCGCCATGATGAACACGTAGGACGTCGCCAGCGCGGCGACCGCGGGCAACGACTTGCCGGCCAAACCGATGATGATCAGCGAGAATTCGCCCCGGGCGATCAGCGCGGTGCCCGCGCGCAGCTGCCCGCGCCGCGCCACCCCGTCGTGCCGGGCCGCGAACACCCCGGTGGCCACCTTGGTCGCCGCGGTCACCACGGCCAGGATCAGCGCCGCCGGAAGCATCGGAACCAACTCGTGCGGGTCCACCGAGAACCCGATGGCCAGGAAGAAGATGGCGGCGAACAGATCCCGCAGCGGGCCCAGCACCTGGCGGGCCCGCTCGGCCGTCTCACCGGTCAGGGTCAGGCCCACCAAAAACGCGCCGACGGCGGCCGAGGCGTGCAGGGACTCGGCCATGGCCGCCACGATAAGGGTGATGCCCAGCACCCGCAGCATGAGCTGTTCGGAGTCCGGGTGCTCCACCAGCCGGTCGACGTGGTGGCCCCACCGGTAGGACGCGGCGAACGCGGCCACCAGGGCGCCCACCGCCACGACCATGCCGCCGACGGCGTGCAGCCACCCGCCGCCGGATGCCAGGACCGCGAACAGCGGAAGGTAGGCGGCCATCGCGAAATCCTCGAGCACCAGCACCGACAGCACCGCCGGCGTCTCCCGGTTGCCGAGCCGATGCAGGTCCTCGAGCAGCCGCGCGATGACGCCCGACGAGGAGATGTAGGTGACGCCGGCCAGGCACAGGATCGCCACGCCGTCGAGCCCCAGCAGCCAGCCGGCGATCGCGCCGGGCGCGGCGTTGAGAACGATGTCGACGGCCGCCGACGGCAGATGGTGGCGCATGCTGGCAGAGAATTCGGCCGCCGAGAACTCGCAGCCCAGGGTCAGCAGCAGCAACACGACGCCGATGGGCGCGCTGGTCGTGATGAACTGCCCGCCGGCCGCCACCGGCAGGATGCCGCCGTTGCCCAGGGCCAGGCCGGCCAGCAGGTACACCGGGATGGGCGACAACGCGAATCGGCGTGCGGCGGCGCCCAATACGGCCAGGGTGGCCAGGAGGGCGCCGAGTTGGAGCAGCAGCGTCCCCGAAATCTGCACCGGCTCAGCCTTTGTCGATAATCTTCTCGACGCCCGCGATTCCGTCTTCGGTGCCGATGACTATCAGAACGTCTTGGACGTGTAGCATTTCGGAGGGCCCGGGTGAGGCGAGCACCTCCTCGTTGCGCACGATCGCCACGATGGATGCCCCGGTGCGGGTGCGCGCCCGGGTGTCGCCCAGCGGGTGATCGACGAACGGGCTGTCGGCCAGGATGTGCACCTGGCCCGTCTCGAGCCCGGGGATCTCGCGGGCCAGCTCGGTGAACCGTTCGGCGATCCGCGGCGCCCCCAGGATCTGGGCCACGGCTTCGGCCTCCTGGTCGCTGAGGTGCAGCAGCGGCCTGGCTTCGTCCGGGTCGTCACGGGCATAGACGACAACGTCGAAATCGCCGCTGCGCCGCGCGATGATGCCGATGCGGTCGCCCTTCTGGTCGGTGAACTCGTAGCGCAGACCGACCCCGGGGAGCAGCACCTCCTTGACGTCCATACCGTCAATCCTGACAGGTCGCGCGCCGCCGGTGTCGCCGGGCGCGGATCTTTTTGCCGCCCGAAAGTTAGTGCAGCTCGGCCGGTTGGGTGGGGCCACTGCGCGACCGGCGCCCCAGCGGCAGCAGCATCGGCACCTGTCGGCGGTAGTCGCGGTAGTCATCGCCCAGCGCGGCCACCAGGTCGCGCTCTTCGAATTGCGTGGCGATCAGGATGTAGCCCGTCATCACGATGGAGAAGAGCAGATGTCCGGCGGTCATGGTGGGTACCGCCCAGAACGCGAGGACGAAGCCGAGCATCAGCGGGTGGCGCACCAGGCGGTAGAAGAACCGGACGCGGAATTCGAGGTTGGTGTAAGGCCTTGCGCGCCAAGCCAAATAGACCTGCCGGAGCCCGAACAGGTCGAAATGGTTGATCATGAACGTCGACGCCAGCGCGATGGCCCAGCCGAGCCAGAACAGCGTCCACAGCGCCAGGCGCCCGGCCGGCAGCTCCACCTTCCAGAGGACGGCCGGCATCGTCCGCCATTGCCAATAGAGCAGCACCAGCACGACGTTGGACAGCATCACGTAGGTGCTGCGCTCTATCGACGGCGGCACCAGCCGCGTCCACCTCGCCTTGAACCCCGGCCGCGCCATGACGCTGTGCTGGAGGCCGAACACGCCGAGCAGGATCATGTTGACCAACACCGCCTGGCCGACGGGCGCCGAGAGCCCGTGATCGACCGTTCGCGGCACCCAGAAGTTGCCCAGGAACGCGACGAGATAGAGGAACACGGCGAGAAAGAGCAGATAAGCGGCGGCGCCGTAGCCGACCGTCAGGTAACGCCTCATTAGCTGATTGTGCGCCTAGTCGACGCCCACACATATAGGGCATTTGCCTCAATTTCAGCCATAGTGCCCTCCATTTGGGGCAAACGCCTCATGTGGCGGCGCACGCGGTGGACCGACGATTACCGGTGACAAGTCAACCTCGAGAAAGTACGGAGACCAGATCATGAGCGAATCGACATGCCCAGCGATCGCGCTGCTGGGTGATCAACCGGAGCGGGTGCCGGACGGCGCACGGATCGACGCCGTGGACGTCAGCCGGCGCGTCAGTGGCCGCCAACTGCTGCACAACATGTCGCTGTCGGTGGAGCCGGGCGAACTGATCGCCATCGCCGGCGGCAGCGGAGCGGGCAAAACCACTTTGTTGGAGGTCCTCGCCGGGCTGCAACCTCCGTCGACCGGAGAACTTCGCCACGGCGGCGTCGCGCGTCGCGCCGGCGTGGGGGCCGTCGCGAAAGTCGGCTACGTGCCCCAAGACGACATCATCCATCTCGAAATGCCGCTGCGCCGCACCCTGCGTTACGCGGCGCTACTGCGGCTTCCCGGTGGCACCACCGCACGGGAAGCGGAACGGATCGTCGACGAGACGCTGCACAGCCTCGACCTGGCCGATCGAGCCGACGTGCCGGTACGTCAGCTGTCCGGCGGTCAGCGCAAGCGGGCCAGCATCGCGGTGGAGTTGCTGACCCGGCCACGCCTGTTCTTCCTCGACGAACCCACCTCCGGGCTCGATCCCTCGACCGCCGCTGAGGTGATGCGGCTCCTGCGCCGGCTCAGCCAACACGGTGTCACCGTCGTCCTCACCACCCACGAACCGGCCGCCATCGACCAGTGCGACCGGGTGGTCTTCCTAGCCCGCGACGGCCATCTGGCCTTCACCGGCAGCCCGGACGCGGCCCGCCGCTATTTCGGCGTGCAAAACCTCACCGAGGTGTACGAGCGCCTGGCGGCCGAACGCGCGCCGCGGACCTGGGCGGAGCGATTCGCGCAGAGCCGCAAGGCACCAGACGCCCGGCCCGGCTTCACTCGTCCGGCAGTCGCCGCCGCGGCGCCTAATGCCAACGGCACGGGCATGATCCGACAATGGTGGCTGCTGACCCGGCGCAACGTCGATGTTCTCGTCCGTAATCGGCTCACCCTGGCGATCCTGCTCGGCTCGCCGGTGCTGGTGACCGCAATGATGGCGACCTTGTTCAAACGGGGTGCCTTCGATCCGGGTGACGCCGCCGGCGTCGGCCCGGCCCAGATCGTGTTCTGGATTGCGTTCGACGGCTTCTTCTTCGGGCTGACCTACGGTCTACTTCAGCTCGTCGGCGAGATGGCCGTCTTCCGGCGCGAGCGCATGGCCGGGCTCAGCGTGAGCGCCTATGTGGGGTCGAAGGTGACGGCGCTGCTTCCGCTTCTGGCCGGAGTGAGCGCGGTGTTGCTGATAGTGCTGCGCGCGCTTGGTCGGCTCCCCGCGCTCGGGTGGCACGTGTACGCCTCGCTGTTCACCACGATTGTGATCGAAGCGATTTCGGCACTGGCGCTTGGCCTTTTCGCCTCGGCCGCGGTCTCCAACGCCGCGCAGGCGGCCCTTGCCCTGCCGATGCTGTGCTTCCCGCAGGTGCTGTTCGGTGGCGCCATCGTCCCCGTCGACCAGATGGCCACGCCCGGGCGCCTGATGAGCCTCGTGCTGTCCAACCGGCACGCCTTCGATGCGTTGGGCCGCGACCTGCAACTCGACCGTTACACCGCCACGTTGCCCGCCATGTCCGCCTACCGGCAGACCTTTGCGGGCGGCAACGCGGTCAGCCTCATCGCGCTCGCCTCATTCGCCGTCGTCCTCACGCTGGCCACCGCGTGGTTGCTGGACCGGCGATCCCGGCCCGGTGCAGCCACGCGATGACGGCCACGCCGGGCCCGCGGTCCTGCACCGGGACCGCGGGATCGGCTGCCTGTAAGTCCAAGGGACACAACAAGGTTGAATACGGCACCGGCTCAGGCTTGATGGACGAAGGCGTCGATCGGCTCGTCGTGTCCCCGCAGGTTCAGCGTGCGCCTCGCCAGGTGGGCCGTCATTTCGTCGGCGACCCCACCGGCGATCAACAACTCGCCACCGGAGGCGAGTTGTTGCATCCGGGCCGCGGCGTTGACCGGACGACCGAGTGCGGTGAAATCGACGACGGCCTCGCCGACGTTGCCCACGTACGCGATACCCGCGTGCACGGCGACGCCGACGTCCAGCCAGGGTCCACCCGCAGTGCCGTACCCGACCGCTTCGAGCAGGTCGACGCCCGCCTCGACGGCCCGTTGACGATAGGTGGGGCCGCTGATGCCTTGCACGAAAAACGCCATCACCTCATCACCGATGAGTTTGTCAATCACCGCGTCATGGCGCAGCAGGGTTTGCGTTGCGGCACAATAGAACCGGTTGAGCATCGCAGCGAAGTCCGCGGCGGCCCTACAGTGTCCCAGCGCCGTGGAGCCGCGAACATCAGCGAACAGCACCGCGATGTCGACCTCGGCTCCGCCTTGCGGCAGTGCATCGCAGCAGCGCATGCACAGGTTGGGATTCTTGCGCGACGGGCGGAAGCCGGCTACGGCGAAGAGCCGACCGACGGGTCCACCGAACGGGTTGTTGCACAGCTTGCATCGCGGCGCCGAGGGCAGGTAGCGAAACGCGTGCCTTGCCCTGACCAGGGACGCGTGGCCGTCGGTGAGCACCCGGTTCCACAGCGCCGACGAGGGCGCCGGTTGCGGTTCCAACGGGACGGCCGTGGCGGCTGGGCCGGTGGCATTGCTGATCATGCGGAAATATTCGCCCAGATTCGCTCACCGGCACATGGGGCATTCGCCCCAAACATCGCAGCGGGTCAGTTGGGTGCCCCGCCGGCCAAGCCGTGCCGGGTCGCGTACAGGCTGGCCCCGATCCGGTTCGAGACCCCGATCTTGGCGTAGATGTGTTCGACGTGATTACGAACCGTCTTCTCGGAAATCCACAGCGCCGAGGCGATCTCCTTGTTGGAGTGTCCCTGTGCGACATGGAGCAACACCTCGGCCTCGCGCCGGGTCAGCCCCGCCGGCCTGGCGGCTCTGCGCGACGGCCGATGGCCCGCGGCCTGCAACACGGCTTCGACCGCGTCGCCGTCCAGGTGGCCGCGGACAGCTTCGTCTCGCAGTTTCCCGGCCGCGGCGGCTTCGTCGTGCGCATCGCGATACGGACGCGGTTCCATTGAGGAGCAATAGCTTTCGGCGGCGGCGAGCAGCCGGTCGCGAACCGACAGGTCATCACCGCGCAGACCGTTCGGGTAGCCCGAGCCGTCCAGTCGCTCGTGATGGTTCACCGCGACCTCCCGGACCGCCTTCAGTCCGCCGACCCGGGCCAAAATCCTGCCGGTCAGATAGGGATGCAAATGCACCCGCTCGCGTTCGACGTGGGTCAACGCGCCCGGCTTTTCCCACACCCGGTTCGACACCCCGATGCGACCGAGATCGTGAACGTAGCCGGCCCGACGCAAGATATCGATTTCGTCTTGCGGCAGCCCGGCGCATTTCCCTGCGCTCTCGGCCAGCTGCGCGACGGCGCGTGAATGACCAAGAGTGAACGGGCATTTCAGATCCGCGAAGTCACCCATCGCGCACAACAGCCGGTCCAGCGCGGGACCGCTCAGCGCTTCGCCCGGATCCGGAGCCAAGTCGGCAGCGGTCGACCAGACATCTTCGTGCTCGAGCAGCAGGTCGTCGGCGGCCGCGGTGAACACCGCGACGATATCCGGGTCAAACTGCTTGCCGCTACGGCGGCGAATCTCGGCGATCGCGGCGCTGGCGCCGTAAGCGCGATGGTGCACTTCGGCGATGTCGCAAATCTGCGCCACCCGCATTGCCATCGGTATCTGGTTTCCCGCGGCCCCGGCGGGAAGACCGCTGCCGTCCCATCGCTCGTATGCATAAGGCAGGGCTTGACACACATCGGCGCCCAGGCCGATCTCCTCGGCGAGTAATGCCGCCGAGAGGCAATGGGAGTGCACCAACCCGCCGAGATTCCCGCGTGCGTCCCAGAAAACTTTGGCCGCCAACCGGGCTCGTTTCGGCAACGTCGACCCACGGCCCAGATTGCTCATCAGGAAGCGGCGGTATGGCGCGCCGGACCAGTCGATGTAGTGGCTGTCATGTCGCACCGCGATGTCGTCGCCGAACCACTGCACATACTCGTGCGAGTCGGCGTGACAGCCGATCCACATCACCAGGGCCGTGTAAAAAACCGTCCCGCGCTCGCGCTCGTCGAGTCCGAGCCGCATCGCCAATCGCGAGCCCATCGCCGCCGACCGCAGCATGTGATCCATCGGCTGCCCGAGCCCGAGGTCGATCGCCAGAGATAGCGCGGCCAGAATGTCCGTCCGGGACACGGCTCCGTCGAAGGGCATGGAACTCGCCCCTTTCCCGACCCTCACCGGCGCGGCGTCACTGTAGCCACACACAAGCCGATGCCTGCTAAGCCTAGGGCATTGGCGTTGCTGCCGGGCCGAGAAACCTATTGGCGAGGTTGGGCGCGCGGCTAGCGGCGCTTGACCGACTTGGGTGGCTTGGCGCCGCGACCCTGTTGCCGCGCCGCGGCGCGCCGCTCGCGCCGGCTGGCACCCCCGGGAACCCCGGCCGGCGTCTTGGAATCGCCGCCGTTGCGCTGGACCGCCGCCGAGCCGTCCTCCGCCGGTCCGGAGTAGGTCATGGCCGGCGCTTCGTTGTCAATGCCCTTGGCGCGCAATTGGGTTGGGGCCTCTTCGCGCACGGCCGTCGCCGCGCCGCCCTGCTTGCCGGCCGCGGCGGTGGCGAATTCGGCCAGCCCCTCCGGGGCTTGTACCGGCGCGACCTGCGGGCTGGGCACCGCCTCGACGGTGACATTGAACAGGAACCCGACCGACTCTTCCTTCATGCCGTCGAGCATCGCCATGAACATGTCGTAGCCCTCGCGCTGGTACTCGACGAGCGGGTCGCGCTGGGCCATCGCGCGCAGCCCGATGCCCTCCTTGAGGTAGTCCATCTCGTAGAGGTGCTCGCGCCACTTGCGGTCGATCACGTTGAGCAGCACGTTGCGCTCCAGCTGGCGCATCGCGCCCTCGCCGGCGATCTCCTCGAGCTCGGCTTCCCTTATGGCATAAGCGTTTTCGGCGTCTTTGAGCAGCGCCTCGAGCAGCTCCTCGCGGGTGAGGTCGTCGAGGTCGGCGTCGGCGTCGCGGCGCGTCAGCGTCGCATGGTCGATGCCCACCGGGTACAGCGTCTTGAGCGCCGTCCACAGCGCTTCCAAGTCCCAATCCTCGGCGTAGCCCTCGGAGGTGGCGCCGTTGACGTAGGCGGTGACCACGTCGCGCACCATGTCCAGCGCCTGCTCCTTGAGGTTCTCGCCCTCCAGGATGCGGCGGCGCTCGGCGTAGATCACCTTGCGCTGCTGGTTCATCACCTCGTCGTACTTCAGGACGTTCTTGCGGACCTCGAAGTTCTGCTGCTCGACCTGGGTCTGGGCGCTCTTGATCGCCCGGGTGACCATCTTGGCCTCGATCGGCACGTCGTCGGGCAGGTTCAGCCGGTTGAGCATCGCCTCCAGCGCGGCGCCGTTGAACCGCCGCATGAGCTCGTCGCCCAGCGACAGGTAGAACCGCGACTCGCCCGGGTCGCCCTGCCGGCCGGAGCGGCCGCGAAGCTGATTGTCGATGCGCCGGGATTCGTGCCGCTCGGTGCCCAGCACGTACAGGCCGCCGGCCTCGATCACCTCGGCGGCCTCGGCGGCGACCTCCTCCTTGACCTTGGGCAGTTCCTCGTGCCAGGCGGCGTCGTATTCCTCGGGCGTCTCGACCGGGTCGAGGCCGCGCTCGCGCAGCCGCTGGTCGGTGAGGAAGTCGGCGTTGCCGCCGAGCACGATGTCGGTTCCGCGGCCCGCCATGTTGGTCGCGACGGTGATGCCGCCGCGGCGGCCGGCGACGGCGACGATGGTCGCCTCCTGCTCGTGGAACTTCGCGTTGAGCACGTTGTGCGGCACGCGGCGCTTCTGGAACTGGCGCGACAGGTACTCCGAGCGCTCCACGCTGGTGGTACCGATCAGCACCGGCTGGCCCTTTTCGTAGCGCTCGACGACGTCGTCGACCACGGCGATGTACTTGGCTTCCTCGGTCTTGTAGATCAGGTCGGACTGGTCGGCGCGGATCATCGGCTTGTTGGTCGGGATCGGCACCACGCCGAGCTTGTAGATCTCGTGCAGCTCGGCCGCCTCGGTCTGGGCGGTACCGGTCATGCCGGCGAGCTTGTCGTAGAGCCGGAAGTAGTTCTGCAGCGTGATGGTGGCCAGCGTCTGGTTCTCGGCCTTGATCTCCACGTGCTCCTTGGCCTCGATGGCCTGGTGCATGCCCTCGTTGTACCGGCGGCCGTAGAGCACGCGGCCGGTGAACTCGTCGACGATCAGGACCTCGCCGTCGCGCACGATGTAGTCCTTGTCGCGGTTGAACAGCTCCTTGGCCTTCAGCGCGTTGTTGAGGTAGCTGACCAGCGGCGAGTTGGCGGCCTCGTAGAGGTTGTCGATGCCGAGCTGGTCCTCGACGAACTCCACGCCCAGCTCGTGCACGCCGACGGTGCGCTTGCGCAGGTCCACCTCGTAGTGGACGTCCTTCTCCATCAGCGGCGCCAGCCGGGCGAACTCGAGGTACCAGTTGGAGGCGCCGTCGGCGGGGCCCGAGATGATCAGCGGGGTGCGGGCCTCGTCGATCAGGATGGAGTCGACCTCGTCGACGATGGCGAAGTTGTGCCCGCGCTGGACCAGGTCGTCGAGCGAATGCGCCATGTTGTCGCGCAGGTAGTCGAAGCCGAACTCGTTGTTGGTGCCGTAGGTGATGTCGGCGTTGTAGGCGACCCGGCGTTCGTCCGGCGTCATCTGGGCCAGGATCACCCCGACCTCGAGGCCGAGGAAGCGGTGCACGCGGCCCATCCACTCGCTGTCACGTTTGGCCAGGTAGTCGTTGACGGTGACGACGTGCACACCCTTACCGCCAATCGCGTTGAGGTAGGCCGGCAGCACCGAGGTCAGAGTCTTGCCCTCACCGGTCTTCATCTCGGCGACGTTGCCGAAGTGCAGTGCGGCACCGCCCATCACCTGCACGTCGAAGTGCCGCTGGTCGAGCACCCGCCACGCGGCCTCGCGGGCGACGGCGAACGCCTCGGGCAGCAGGTCGTCGAGGCTTTCGCCGTCGGCGTGCCGCTTCTTGAACTCGTCGGTCTTGGCCCGCAACTCGGCGTCGGTGAGCTTCTCGATCTCGTCGGACAAGGTGTTGACGTAGTCAGACACCCGCTTGAGACGCTTGAGCATGCGACCTTCGCCAAGGCGCAGCAACTTCGACAGCACGGTGTTGTCCCCTTTTGGGATGTGCCCCTGTTGGTAGGAGTCTTTTCTTGAGCGACTCCCATGGTAGGCGACGACCCCGTGGGTACCGCCGTAGCGGCGATCGCAAGCGCGGCAACGCCGGGCGTAGCGGGTCGCCGCCCAACCAGCCCCGTCAGGACAGCCTGATCAGGCCGTAGTCGTAGGCGTGCCGCCGGTAGACCACGCTGGGCCGTTCGGTCTGCTTGTCGTGGAACAGGAAGAAGTCGTGTCCGACCAGCTCCATCTCGTAGAGCGCGTCGTCGACCGTCATCGGCGTCGCCGGGTGCTCCTTGGTCCGCACGATGCGCCCGGGCTCGTGGTCGGGTTCCACGCCGTCGCGCTCGGCGGGCGCGGGCTGCGGCGCGCTGTCCGGCGGGACGGGTGGCACCGCGGTGGCCGCGGCCAGTGACACCGGGGTCTTGTCCCCGTAGTGGACCTTGCGACGGTCCTTGACGCGGCGCAGCCGGTTCTCCAGCTTGTCGACCGCGGACTCGAACGCGGCGTAGAAACTGTTGGCACAAGCCTCCGCCCGGGTCACCGGGCCGCGGCCGCGGGCGGTGATCTCCACGCGCTGACAGGATTTGCGCTGGCGGCGGTTGGGCGCGTGCTTGAGCTCGACATCGAAGAGATAGATGGAGCGGTCGAACCGCTCGAGCCGGGCGAGTTTTTGCGAGACGTACAGACGGTAATGATCGGGGATTTCAACGTTGCGGCCCTTGAACACAACATCGGCGGTGGTTGTCGGTGGGGCTTGCTCATCGATGATGGGCGGTTGGTCCAGAATCTGACCGGAATCCACGGATAGCCTTGACATACGTGACAACTCGTTTCTCTTTTCACGTCGCACGCGCCCTGCGTGCCCGGCTGCTTGATGCGCCGACGAGGTGAGAGCGGTTCGAGACTGGCTACCGCCGCAGGCTGCCCGCCGGTGCAAGGTGTCGATTACTCACCCCTTCCCGCGGATGGGTCCCACCTGGAAAATCGCGACCAGTGAGTCAGACCGATGAGTCGTTCTTCGTTGTTCTCGACGTTAGCTCGTGTTCGCCTGCCGAGCCACTAATTTGGTCCGGCTGTTGCGAGTTCTTCACAACCTCTTGGCCGGCTCACGGGGTCGGCCTGGCGGCGGTGAGGTTCACACGGCGGCCAGCGCCAGCACCGCGGCGACCCGGACCCCGGCGGCGTGCAGGATGCGCACCGACTCGCGCGCGGTCGCACCGGTGGTGACGATGTCGTCGACGACCATGACTTCGGTGCGCAGTGGTGGGCCGCGCAACACCACCCGGCCGGTGATGTTGCGCTCGCGCGCGGCCGTGCCCAGGCCCACCGAGTCACGGGTCAGCGCCTTGAGCCGCAACGCGGCAACGACGGCGATCTCCGGATGCCGCGCCACCGCGGCGCGCGCCAGCCGGGCGACGGGGTCACCGCCGCGCCGCCGCGCGGCCGAGCGCCGGGTGGGCGCGGGGACGACGGTCAGCGGGGTGGGCACGATCCCCCACGACAGCAACCGGTGCACGCCGACGGCCAGGGGCCGCGCCAGCGGTTCGACCAGGTCCGCCCGGCCCCGCTCCTTGAGCGCCAGGATCGCGTGCCGGCGCGCGTTGGCGTAGCGGCCGAGCGCGAACACCGGGACCTCCGGGTCGATGCGCGGGGTCACCACATGCGGCTGGTCGGCCGGCACCGACAGCTCGGCGGCGCACGCGTCGCACCAGCGGGTCGACGGCGCCCCGCAGCCGCCGCATTCGGCCGGCAGGAACAGGTCGAGCATGGCGTCAGTGTGGCGGGTGGGTGTGACACCGAGCTTGTGCGCTACCCCGGCAGCACCGGTGCCGCCCCGGGCACCGTGAGTCCGGGCACCTCCGACCAGCCTTGCTGACCGTCGGCCGACGGCGAATACTGCAGCACCCCTTGCGGTCCCGCGACGTAGGCCGTCGACGGGTTGGCGACCACCGTGGTCACCGGCATCTGCAGACCGTGTGGCGGCGCGTCGGAGTTCACCCCGTCAATGTTCACGTAGGACACCGGATGGCTGGCGTCGGTGCGGGTCACCACGATGTCGTCGCCGGTGCGCCACGACAGCGACACCACCGAATTGCCCAACCCGAATCCGAGCCGGCGCGGGAAGGTCAGGGCGTACTGCCCGGCCTGGGTCTGCTCGACGCTGGCCAGAATCACCTGGCCGCCGATCACCATGGCCGCGCGGGTGCTGTCGCGGGACAGCTGCAGGTCGGTGATGGGCCCAGGGAACCGGGTGGCCACCGCCACGGAATCCACCGGCAGCCGGGCGGGCTGCCCGGAGGCCGGCTCCTGAATCGCCCGCAACACGTTGTTGCCGTCGACGACCACCCACACCACGTCGTCCAGCGACCACGTCGGCCGCGACAGGCTGTGCCCGTCGGCGGCCTGCACGGCCTCCTGACCCAGATCACCGATCCACAGGGACGCGGCCATGTCCGGGGCGCCGCGGTGCAGCGTCACCACCGAGGCCACCTGCCGGCCGGAGCGCGACAGCGCGGCGCCGGTCTGGTCGCCCACGCGGCCGAACGCGCCGGGCACCGTGACGGTGTGCTGCCCGTCCAGCGACACCAGTGAGCCGTTGACCAGGGCGTGCAGCCCCGCGCCCGCGCCGTCGGCGGCGCCGGGATCGGTGGCCGCGACATCCGAGGTGGTCCACCCGTCGCGGAACCGGTCGTCCAGCGGCGCGCCGTCGGCGTTGATCACATAGGGGCCGCGGATGTCGGCCCTGGCCAGCGTCCAAATGATCTGCGCCGCAAGCAATTGCCGGCTGTGCGGATCGGTGGTGGACAGCTTCTCGAGTTCGACCCGCGCGCCGCCGTAACCGCGACCGATGCCGTTCTTGCCGCCGTCGGCGCGGGTCACCGGCCCGCGCAACCGCAGCGGCGGGGCGAGCAGGTTGCGCACGGTGTGCGCCATCTCCGGCCGCGGCCCGGCGATCACCTTCGAGATCAGCTCGGTGGCCAACTGGTCGTGGTCGGGCACCGCGACGTAACGCGGGTCGGGGACCACCGTCTTGCCGGTCGGGTCGGCGAAGTACAGGGTGTTGCGCTTGTAGGTGGACTGGAACTGCTGCCAGTCCAAGAACACCCCGTTGGGCAACCGGTCGATGCGCCAACCGCCGGAGGTCTTGACCAATTCGATCGGCCCGGGGTCGGGCAGCACGCCCTCGGCGGTTTCGAACACCCCCACGTCGGACAGCGAACCCAGGATGTCGGCCCGCATGGTGGCCGAAACCCGCTCGGCCGCACGGGTTTCGACGAACACCACGTGGTCGATCAGCAGCGCGCTACCGGCGTCGTCCCAGGCGTTGGACGCCGACTGGGTGAGGAACTGGCGCGCGGCCAGGTGGCGGTTGGCGGGATCGGCTGTGGCCTTGAAGAATTCGCGCAGCAGCACGTCCGGGTCCATGCCCGGCGTCGGCTTGGGCAGGTTCGACGGCGCCGGCCGCTCGACGGTGCCGATGGCTTGCGGCGCCGACGAGCTGGGCACCCCCGCGCAGCCGGCGAGCAGCGCGGCCAGCATCAGCAGGCCCAACAGCCGCCGCATCACAGGGTCCTCTCGGCGTGCTCACGCTGGCGCGGACGGTCTTTCGCGTGCTGCGGGCCGCTGGGAGCGGGTTGCGGAATCGGCTTCATGGGCAGCGGGCTGGTGGTGACCTTGTGGCCACGCACCAGCGGCAACGTCAGCCGGAAACACGAGCCGTCGCCGGGTTCGCCCCACGCCTCCAGCCGGCCCTGGTGCAGTCGCGCGTCCTCGATGCTGATGGCCAGGCCCAGCCCGGTGCCCCCGGACCGCCGGACCCGCGAAGGGTCGGCCCGCCAGAACCGGCTGAACACCAGCTTCTCCTCGCCGGGCCGCAGCCCGACGCCGTAGTCGCGCACGGTGACGGCCACCGTGTCCTCGTCGGCGGCCATCCGGATCTTGACCGGCTTGTGCTCGGCGTGGTCGATGGCGTTGGCGATCAGGTTGCGCAGGATGCGCTCCACCCGTCGGGTGTCGACCTCGGCGATCACCTCCTCGGTCGGCAGGTCGACCTTCAGCTCGATGCCGGCGTCCTCGGCCAGATGCCCAACGTTGCTCAGCGCGCTGCGCACCGTGGTGCGCAGATCGACCGCCTCGACGGACAGCTCCGCGACGCCGGCGTCGTGCCGCGAGATTTCCAGCAAGTCGTTGAGCAGCGACTCGAACCGGTCCAGCTCGTTGACCATCAGCTCGGTGGAGCGCGCCAGCGTGGGGTCCAGGTCGGCGCTGTGGTCATAGATCAGGTCGGCGGCCATCCGCACGGTGGTCAGCGGGGTGCGCAGCTCGTGGCTCACGTCGGAAGTGAAGCGGCGCTGCAGATTACCGAACTCCTCCAGCTGGGTGATCTGGCGCGACAGGCTCTCGGCCATGTCATTGAAGGACATCGCCAGCCGGGCCATGTCGTCCTCGCCGCGCACCGGCATGCGTTCGGACAGATGCCCTTCGGCGAAGCGTTCGGCGATGCGCGACGCCGACCGCACCGGCACCACCACCTGCCGCGACACCAGCAGCGCGATCCCGGCCAGCAGCACCAGCAGCACCGCGCCGCCGGTGATCATGGTGCCGCGCACCAGCTGGATGGTGGCCTGCTCGTTCTTGAGCGGAAAGATCAGGTAGAGCTCCAGGTTGGCCACCTGAGACGACGCCGGCGTGCCGATGACCAGCGCCGGTCCGGAGAACCCGTCGGTGTGCACGGTGGCGTACTGGTAGGACGCCTGCCCGGCCTTGACGAAGCCGCGCAGCGAAGCGGGCACCTGGTCGACGGGCCCGGCGGTGGTCGCCGCGCGCGGGCCGTCGCCCGGCACCATCAACACCGCGTCAAAGGCCCCCGCCATCCCCGCGCCCGAGGCCGGGTCGGTCTTGGAGGTCAGCGTGTTGCGCGCCAGCTGCAGGCTGCTGTCCAGGGATCGCGCCTCTTCGCCGTTGACGATCCCGCCGACGGTGGTGCGCGCCCGCTCGATCTGCTCGATGGCGGCCTTGACCTTGACGTCGAGCACCCGGTTGGTGACCTGAGAAGTCAACACGAAACCGAGCGCCAGGATGACCGCGAGCGACAACCCCAGGGTCAGCGCCACAACCCGCAGTTGCAGCGAGCGCCGCCAGGCGATGGCCACGGCGCGACTCACCGCGCCCATGCCACGAGTCATGGGACCGGAGCGTCCCCAACGGCTCCGAGTGCGTCGCCGAGAGCCCCAGATCACGTGTCCCTACCGGTCACGGAGGTCCGGCCTTGTACCCAACTCCTCGAACGGTCAACACTACGGTCGGGTTTTCGGGATCCTTCTCAACCTTGGCGCGCAGACGCTGGACGTGCACGTTCACCAGACGGGTATCCGCCGGGTGACGATAGCCCCACACCTGTTCGAGCAGCACATCACGAGTAAACACCTGCCGCGGTTTGCGCGCCAACGCCACCAGCAAGTCGAATTCCAGCGGTGTCAGCGAGATCTGCTCGCCGTTGCGGGTGACCTTGTGCGCCGGCACGTCGATCTCCACGTCGGCGATGGACAGCATCTCGGCGGGCTCGTCGTCGTTGCGCCGCAGCCGCGCCCGCACCCGCGCCACCAGCTCCTTGGGCTTGAACGGCTTCATGATGTAGTCGTCGGCGCCCGACTCGAGGCCCAGGACCACGTCGACGGTGTCGGTCTTGGCGGTCAGCATGACGATCGGCACGCCGGAGTCGGCGCGCAACACCCGGCACACGTCGATGCCGTTCATCCCGGGCAGCATCAGGTCCAACAGCACCAGATCGGGGCGCAGTTCGCGCACCGCAGTCAGGGCCTGGGTGCCGTCACCGATGACCGCAGTGTCGAAACCCTCACCCCGCAACACGATGGTCAACATCTCGGCGAGCGAAGCGTCGTCATCGACGACGAGAATCCTTTGCCTCATGGAGTCCATGGTGTCACCAGATCGGGACAAAACTCGGACATCACACGGGCGTTTCTTCTTCGAAAGGGCCGAATCGTGACAAATCTGTGCTAGTCGGCGGCCAAATCGGCGGCCAGCCGGCCGGGATCGACGTCCGCGTCGACGCTCAGCCACCGACCACCCCAGCCCGCGGCGGCCAGGTCGGCGTACACCGCGCCGGTGCGCTGCTGCAGCCCGTCGTCGCGTTCGTAGCTGTCCCGCGCGCGGCCAGGATCGGACTCGGCCCGGCGGCGGGCCCGCCGCCCGGCCAACTCGGCCGGCACCGCGAGCAGCACCTGCCAGTCGGGCACGGGCAGGCCGAGGCGCCCGTATTCCAGCGCGTGTATCCATGCCACGGCCGGCCCGGCCGCGTCCTGATGCAGACGGGCGGCGGTGTAGGCCGCGTTGGAGGCGACGTAGCGGTCCATGATCACCACGTCGTGCTCGCGGCGCAGCGCCTCGATGTCGCCGACGGCCCCCGCGCGATCCAGCGCGAACAGCATCGCCATCGCGTACACCGACGACGCGAGATCGCCGTGCTCGCCGTGCAGGGCCTCGGCCGCGATGTCGGCGGTCACCGACTGCCCGTACCGCGGGAAGGCCAGCAAGGCCACCGACTTGCCGTCCGCCTCGAACAGCTTGCGCAGCTTGTCGGTCAGCGTCCGCTTGCCGGCGCCGTCGATGCCCTCGATCGCGATCAGCACGGCGCGAGCCTAGCCCGTTGTCGAGCGCCCGGCCGGCTGGGCACGCGGTGCCGAACGCCCGGCTGGCCGGGCGTTCGGCCGAAGCGCCGGCTCAGTAGCGGTAGTGGTCGGCCTTGTAGGGACCGTCGACGTCGACGCCGATGTACTCGGCCTGCTCCTTGGTGAGCTTGGTCAGCTTGCCGCCGAGCGCCTCGACGTGGATGCGGGCCACCTTCTCGTCGAGGTGCTTGGGCAGCCGGTAGACCTCGTTGTCGTACTCGTCGTTCTTGGTCCACAGCTCGATCTGGGCGATGACCTGGTTGGAGAAGCTGTTGCTCATCACGAACGACGGGTGCCCGGTGGCGTTACCCAGGTTCAGCAACCGGCCCTCGGACAGCAGGATGATCGACTTGCCGGTGTCCGGGAACGTCCACAGGTCGACCTGCGGGCGGATGTTGGTCTTGGTGGCGCCCGACTTCTCCAGCCGCGCCACCTGGATCTCGTTGTCGAAGTGGCCGATGTTGCCCAGGATCGCCTTGTCCTTCATCGCCTTCATGTGCTCGAGGGTGATGATGTCCTTGTTGCCGGTGGTGGTGATGACGATGTCGGCCTCGCCGATCACATCCTCGACGCGCTTGACGTCGAAGCCCTCCATCAGCGCCTGCAGGGCGTTGATCGGGTCGATCTCGGTCACGGTCACCCGCGCGCCCTGGCCGGCGACCGACTCGGCCGAACCCTTACCGACGTCGCCGTAGCCGCAGATCAGCACCTTCTTGCCACCGATCAGCACGTCGGTGCCGCGGTTGATGCCGTCGATCAGCGAGTGCCGGCAGCCGTACTTGTTGTCGAACTTGCTCTTGGTGACCGAGTCGTTGACGTTGATCGCCGGGAACGCCAGGTCGCCGGCGGCGGCGAACTGGTAGAGCCGCAGCACGCCGGTGGTGGTCTCCTCCGAGACACCCTTGATCGACGCGGCGATCTTGGTCCACTTGTCCTTATCGGTTTCGAAGCGCTTGCGCAGCAGGTTCAGGAACACCCGGTGCTCGGTCGAGTCGTCCTCGTCGTCCGGCGGCACCACGCCGGCCTTCTCGTACTGCGCGCCGCGCAGCACCAGCATGGTGGCGTCGCCGCCGTCGTCCAGGATCATGTTCGCGGGCGCGGCGGCGCCGTCTTTATCGGGCCACGTCAGCACCTGCTCGGCCGCCCACCAGTACTCCTCGAGCGTCTCGCCCTTCCACGCGTACACCGGGACGCCCTTGGGCTCCTCGGGCGTGCCGTGCGGGCCGACGACCACCGCGGCGGCGGCGTGGTCCTGGGTGGAGAAGATGTTGCAGGACGCCCAGCGCACCTCGGCGCCCAGCGCGACGAGGGTCTCGATCAGCACCGCGGTCTGCACGGTCATGTGCAGCGAACCGGAGATGCGCGCGCCCTTGAGCGGCTGCACGCCGTGGTACTCGCGGCGCAGCGACATCAGACCCGGCATCTCCTGCTCCGAGAGCTCGATGTCCCGGCGACCGTAATCCGCCAACGACAGATCGGCGACCTTGAAATCGATGCCGTTTCGAACGTCGGGGGTGAGTGCGTTTTCGGTCGTCGTCATAGCGTGTTCTTCCTTTTTCGGCTCGCTCGCCTGTGGCTTGCTCGGATGAAAGCGGTAATTAGCTTAGGTATGTTCTTGCGCCACTGTAGTCGCGGGTCGGCGCGGACCTCGGCGCAGGGAAGGGCTCAGGGGACGTTGACGACGCCGTGCCGCTCGGCGAACGGCGTCATCAACCGGGCCAGATCGGCCGCCACGTCGTGGTCCGCCTCGGGCGGCATCGACACATAGCTCAGCGCCAGCCGCACGATGGCCCGCGCCAGCACGCCGGCGTCCTCGTCGCTGGTGGCCACCCAGCTGTGGGTCAGCGCGTTGGTCAGCCGCTCGGAGGCACGGTTGATGATGGGCGCGCTGTCGGTGGTGATGATCTGCAGCAGGTCGGGTTTGGCCACGCCGGTGAGCAGCGAGATCACCAGCGGGTCGGCCGACAGCTCGGTGAACAGGTCGCGAAAGCCCCGCAGAAACGCCTCATAGATGTTGCCGACGTTGGCTTCCAGCGCGGCGTTGACGGCGTCGACCAGCCGGTCGGCCAGGCGCAGGCCGTACCCCTGCGCCAGGCCTTGGCGCGAGCCGAACTCGTTGTAGATCGTCTGCCGGCTGACGCCCGCGGCGCGGGCGACGTCCGACAGCGTGATGGCCGACCAGTCGCGGGTCAGCAGCAGATCCCGCATCGCGTCGAGCACCGAGTCGCGCAGCAGGGCGCGCGAGGCCTCGGCGTACGGCATCCGCTTCACAGGCGCGACAATAGCGGCTTTGGCCGCCGCGTTGGCGGCGATCACGAACGGGCGATCTCCACCATCTCGAAGTCGGTCTTCGCCGCACCGCAATCCGGGCAGCTCCAGTCCTCGGGGATGTCGTCCCAGCGGGTCCCCGGGGCGATGCCGTCCTCCGGCCAGCCCTTAGCCTCGTCGTACTCGAATCCGCACTGCACGCAGACGAACAGCTTGTAGCCCTCGTTCATCGGTTCACTCCTGATAGTTCGAAATCGACTTTCTCGCGCACCGCACAATCGGGGCAGCACCAGTCCTCGGGGATGTCGGCGAAGGGCGTGCCCGGCCGAAAGCCTTCCCGCGGTTCGCCTTGCGCTTCGTCGTAGACGTAGTCACACCCCGGGCAGCGGTAGGCGGTCACGCGGCGTACTTCGCCAGCAGCTTCTCGCGCAGCCGCGGCGCGATGTTGACGCGGGTGATGTCGCCGTCGTAGTGCGCCAGCACCCGGTGATCCATCACCTTGCGCCACAGCGGCGGGAAGTAGGTGAGCGAGATCATCGACGCGTACCCGCTCGGCAGGTTGGGCGCACCCGCCATGCTGCGCAGCGTCTGGTAGCGCCGGGTCGGGTTGGCGTGGTGGTCGCTGTGCCGCTGTAGGTGATACAGGAACAGGTTGGTCACCACGTGGTCGGAGTTCCAGCTGTGCGCCGGGGTGCACCGCTCGTAGCGGCCGCTCGAATTCTTCTGCCGCAGCAGCCCGTAGTGCTCCAGGTAGTTGACCGACTCGAGCAGGCTGAACCCGAAGACGGCCTGGATCACGACGAAGGGGATCAGGCCCGGGCCGAAGACCGCGATCAGCGCGCCCCACAGCACCACCGACATCAGCCACGCATTGAGGACGTCGTTGGACGCGTACGTCTTCGGGTTCCAGGGGCTGGCGCCCTGCCGGCGAATCCGTTGCGCCTCCAACTTCAGCGACGAGCGCAGGCTGCCGATGACGCTGCGTGGCAAGAACTCCCAGAAGGTCTCACCGAAGCGGGCCGACGCGGGGTCCTCCGGGGTGGCGACGCGCACGTGGTGGCCGCGGTTGTGCTCGATGTAGAAGTGGCCGTAGCAGGTCTGCGCCAGGGTGATCTTGGACAGCCAGCGCTCCAGCGAGTCCTTCTTGTGGCCCATCTCGTGCGCGGTGTTGATGCCGACGCCGCCGAGCACGCCGACGGACAGGGCCAGGCCCAGCTTGCCCGCCCAGCTGAGCGCGCCGTCAAAGCCGAGCCAGCCCAGGTCCGAGGCGGTGAACAGGTAGGCGCCCATCACCACGCTGAGGTACTGGAACGGGATGTAGGAGTAGGTGCAGTAGCGGTAGTACTTGTCGTTCTCCAGCCGCTCCATGACCTCGTCGGGCGGGTTCTGCCCGTCGGGACCGAAACGCAGGTCGAGGATCGGCAACACGACCCAGAGCAGGATCGGCCCGATCCACAGCGGCACCTGCGCGGCGGCGTGCCAGCCCAACGTGTTGAGGCCCCAGATGAGCGGCAACATCACGAACAGCGCCGTCGGCGCGATCAGCCCCATCAGCCACAGGCGACGCTTCTTGTCCCGCCAGGCGAGCGGGTCGGTTTCCTGTCCCAGCTGCGCTTCGAATGTGGTCATCTGCCAAACCTCCTTGTGAGTCACGCCACGTTGAGGTTGGACAATACCGCTGTTTGCGTCTTCTGTCTAGACAAACACCGCGGTTTTGTAAAGCAGCTGCGGCTAGGGCACCGGGCTGTGCGGATCGACCTCGAGCGAGTCGCTGGGCTCGGCCTCCCCTTCCTCCCGCCGGCCCTGCACCGAGTGCCAGTAGCCATAGCCGGCGTAGATCGCCGTGCCCACCACCAGCCACACCCCGAACCGGACCCAGGTGAGCGCGGTGAGGTTGAGCATCAGCCACAGGCAGGCGGCGATCGACGCGATCGGGAGCAACGGCACCCACGGCGCCTTGAAACCGCGTTCCAGGTCCGGCCGGGTGCGGCGCAGCACGATCACGCCGGCCGAGACCAGCACGAAGGCGAACAGGGTTCCGACGTTCACCATCTCCTCGAGCTTGGTGATCGGAAACACCGACGCGGTCACGGCCACCACCAGCGCGACCAGCACGGTGATCCGCACCGGCGTGCCCCGCGCACCCGTCTTGGCCAGCGACCGGGGCAACAGGCCGTCGCGCGCCATCGCGAACAGGACCCGGCACTGGCCGAGCATCAGCACCATCACCACGGTGGTCAGGCCCGCCAACGCACCGATGGAGATGATCTTGCTCGCCCAGTGGATGCCGTTCGCGGTGAAGGCGGTGGCCAGGTTCGCCTGCCCGCGGCCGCGGACCGTCTTGAGTTCGGTGTAGGACACCATGCCCGACAGCACCACCG
>NZ_LZKY01000397.1:0-769 GCF_001673055.1 Mycobacterium sp. 1245801.1 | reverse complement strand
GATGCCGTACTCGCCGCGTCATTCACCCTTCCCGACTTCGGGCCCGATGCGACGTTCCCCGGCGCGGTGGCCATCGGCTTTCAGTTCGTTGACTACGTCGTCCACGGCTGGGACGTCGCGAAATCGCGAAGCATCCCCTTCACTCTCGCCGACGAGGTGGTCGACGCTGCGCTGCCTTTGGCTCTCCTCGCCCCAGAGGGAGAGGCGCGAGACGGCCCCGGCGCACGTTTCGCGCACGCCACCGATGGCCCCGCCCAGTCCAACGTGGACAAGATCCTGTGCTACCTCGGCCGCGACGCCAATTGGGCTGCGACATCAAGTGAGCGGCGCGAGACTGGGTTGACCGGATCAGTAATCTCCGGTCGCTAGCTCATTGTCAAGGCCGTGCCCACGGCGACGCTGATCACCACCATGAGCGACACCAAAATCACCGTCATCGACGCGCCCACGATCTCTTCTTCCGTGAGGCGCCAGCGCGGTTTGTCGACATGAATGGTGCCCCCTAGGGGCGCAGATGCGTTCAGTGCTGCGACCGTTAAGGAGCGTTGCCGCAATCTTGATCTCGCACTCTTACCGTGGATATACGAGATAACGCCTATTGGCGACCGAAATCCCGGGGGTTTACATGACGACCGCAATCACCGCGCTTGAGGCAATCGAGGATGCGGACGACGCGAACGATCTTCTTTTGGCGGTCGCAGCACTGAACGCATCTGCGCCCCTAGGGGGCACCATTCATGTCGACAAACCGCGCTGGCGCCTCACGGAA
>NZ_LZKY01000396.1:0-1260 GCF_001673055.1 Mycobacterium sp. 1245801.1 | reverse complement strand
TCTGGGCGTGCACCTCGAAGCGGCCCGCCATCGCCCGCATCTCGTGCGGGTCGGTCATAAAACGTGTTGCCATGTCGGCTGTTCTCCTTGCTACGTAGTTACTGGGTGATGTGGTGAAGACGGTGGCCGGATCGGTTACGTGTTACGCAACCGCCGTGCCGAATGAATAGAAATGACCCCCCCTTCCCGTCAGCCGGCGGCCACCGGGCGCTGTCACGGTGAGACGGACGTCAAACCCGAACCGCGGCGTTTGAGTTGACGGAGTGCGTGTTGCGCTGCAGGACGTTCTGCGGGCCCAACCCTGCGGCCCCGGGATCGCTCCCTGCGGGGCGGTCACGTTGGAACCCACGTCGGTGACGATCTGTCCCAAGGTCCCGAACCGCCAGTCCGATCAGCCGGCGGCGGCCGCGTTGGCTGCCTCGGTGGCAGCGTACGAACCGGAGCTGGTGGACAAAGTGTTCACGAACTGCTCGTGAATCGCTGCGGCCTGGGCGCTCACCGCCTGGTACATCTGCGCGTGCGCGGCGAACTGGGCCGCGGTCAACGCCGACACCTCGTCGGCAGCGGCGGGTACCACCCCCGTCGTTGGGGCTGCAGCGGCTGCGTTCTGGGCGCTCAAGGTCGACCCGATAGCCTGCAGATTCCCGGCCGCCGCGGCCAAAGCCTCCGGCTGTGTGGTCACGAACGACATATTTGTTCCCTCCTAGTTCTATCCCCGACGATGCGAGACTAGATGACGGTGGCCCCCGAGATCGGTGTGGAAGCCCGGTGTTTGCAATTGTTCACTTAGCGGTACGGCGAATTCACTTTTGGTAACGACACAGTAACAGCGCCTGACCTCGACCGCTGCCCCTCGAAGGGCGGTCATAGCAAACGGTACCAGCCGCCGGTCCAAAAAGTTGCTGGTAATCGTCACCCGGGGTGCCGCGGTCACGCCGGTCGGGGTAAAAATCTGTTTGCCCAATGACCGGTCGCCATGAATCGGCGCGATGACCATTCCGGGTAGCGCGTCGCTGGGACCTCCTTTCGCCCATTTCAACCGTGTGATCGCCGCGGTGGCCGCCGAAGGCGGGCCCGGGTAGCGATCGTGAGAACTCGAGGCGCATCATGCTGCGGACACTGATAGCTGCGTGGCAATCGGCGGCGTCGAACACACCTGCGGACGCGTGCTCAGCCGGCAAACGGTGGCCGGGCCATGACGGTGGGCCGGAATCCGTACTTGGGACCCGCCACCCCGTGCCCGCCGGCACCGGCGCCCGC
>NZ_LZKY01000395.1:0-652 GCF_001673055.1 Mycobacterium sp. 1245801.1 | reverse complement strand
GTTGGTGCCGATCTGCGCGATCAGGTCGCTTTCGCTGGCAGCCTGCTGACGACCGCTCAGCACAACTTGCGTGGACGCGGGACCGCAATCCCAATACTGTTCCTGCGGGGTGATCGAATGGTCGTAGTCGAGAACAAGTTCGGACACTGTTGGCTGCTCCTGGTCGTCGTCTAGGTACGCGGAAATCTCTGCTTCGGACGGCATGTTGGACGTGATGGATTCGATGTAGTGCTCCTGCGAAGGCTGGGCGTTGCCCTGCCAGTCGCTGGGGGAGCCGACCTGCCCCACCACCACGGCCATCCACTTGGCCTGGTCGTAGTCGGAGCCACCCTCGGGGAACGGACCGGCGACAGGAAGCCGATACTGAAGCTGGTCGGCCAGCGCCTTCACGTGACTGTCGAGGTCGGTGCCGATGCCAGGGAGTTGGTAGTCCACGAACCCCAAAGTGGGGTTACCTGAGGGGTTATCGCCTTCCGCTACGGCGAACCCGAGCAGCATCCGCCACATGCTCTGCACGATGCCGTACTTCCGGAATTCCTCGAGGAGTTCGGTGTTGATCATTGGCCGTTACCGCCGGAACAGTATTGGGATTGCGGTCCCGCGTCCACGCAAGTTGTGCTGAGCGGTCGTCAGCAGGCTGCCAGCGAAAGCG
>NZ_LZKY01000394.1:0-529 GCF_001673055.1 Mycobacterium sp. 1245801.1 | reverse complement strand
CAGTCGTTCCACGCCGACAGCCTGGACTCGCTGAAGAACGTGTACTCGACGCTGCAGCGCCAGATCGGCTACGAAACCGTGAAGGGCGACGCCAGCCTGGCCTGGATGCTGCTCGGCGCGTTCGTCCTGGCCGGCGCCATCCTGGCCGGGCTCCTGCTGAACCGCAGGCTGCCCGCCTGAGTCAGCTGGGCAGGCGCCGGTTGATCAGCAGTGCCAGCGCGGTCGCGATCAGGGCGGTCAGCACGGCCAGCCGCAGCCAGCCGGAGCTGCCCGGCCCCGGCACCGTGCGGTAGCCGATCTCGTTCTCGATGGCGTTGTAGCTCTTTTCCAGCTCGCCCAGGCTGTCGGCGTGGAACGACTGGCCGTCGGTGATCTCGCAGATCTTCTGCAGGGTCTGGTCGTCCACCGGAACCGGGATGGTGGCGCCCTCGTAGTCGACGGTGCCGTACGGGGTGCCGAACGAGATCGTCGAGATCTGCACGCCCTCGGCCTTGGCTGCCCGCGCCGCGGTGAACGCCCCCTGCGGGGC
>NZ_LZKY01000393.1:0-39630 GCF_001673055.1 Mycobacterium sp. 1245801.1 | reverse complement strand
CCTGCCGTACTCGCCGCGTCATTCACCCTTCCCGACTTCGGGCCCGATGCGACGTTCCCCGGCGCGGTGGCCATCGGCTTTCAGTTCGTTGACTACGTCGTCCACGGCTGGGACGTCGCGAAATCGCGAAGCATCCCCTTCACTCTCGCCGACGAGGTGGTCGACGCTGCGCTGCCTTTGGCTCTCCTCGCCCCAGAGGGAGAGGCGCGAGACGGCCCCGGCGCACGTTTCGCGCACGCCACCGATGGCCACCGCGCCGGGGAACGTCGCATCGGGCCCGAAGTCGGGAAGGGTGAATGACGCGGCGAGTACGGCATCGTCGGCGAAAGCGGCAAGCAAGTCTTTCCGCTGCGCCGGCGTAAAGTTATGAGGTGCTCCTGGCGAAGTCTGCAATATCGGCGGCGGTAGACCGGGCGATGTCGGGGCAGATGACCGGCAGCACCTCGACACCGTGAATGGTGCCCATGAGTTGGCGGCAGCGGGCGGGGACCTCGCTGTGCAGCAGTAGGCGGTAGAAGCCAATTCCCTCGTCGCGTAGCGGGTCGCATTCGTTGACGCTGATGACGACCGGCGGAAGTCCGCGCACATCCTCGGTGGTGGCAAATCCGGGCCACGCCAGCGGGTTGCGCTCGTTGAAGGCCTCAATGCCGTAAGCCATGGTCGAGCGGTTGTCCTGCACGTGGATGAAGATGCCGTCGTTGTCGGTCGAGGAGGGGTTCTGTGGCAGCGGCCATTGCCCGGCGATGTATGGGCACATCGCATACAAGCCGTGTGCGAGATCGAGATGTCCGTCGCGTTTGAGCTGCATCCCGAGCGCCAGGGTTAGGTTGCCGCCGCCGCTTTCACCGGCGACGATGATGCGTTGCGGGTCGATGCCGAGTGATTCCGCCTGGGCGTGAACCCATTTCAGGCCCGAAACGCAGTCGTTGAGGCCTGCGGGAAATGGTGCCACCTCCGGTGCGGATGAGGGGTGCACAGAGTTGCGGAAGTCGACCATGGCTACCGCGACGCCATATCCGGCGATCATCCGGCCCCACGTCTTGTAGTTGCCGAGGAAGCACGAACTGAACTGCATGCGACCTCCATGGATGTAATAGACACACGGCACCGCGTCGTCGCCCTCGGGCCGGATGAACTGAATCTTTACCGTGTTGTCGTCGGGCGCTGAGGTGAACGTCTCGGTGCTGATAGTCAAACCTGTAGAAGGTGCCACCTCGTCGCTGTCCATCGCGTCGAACAGCGCATTGACCCGGGCCTGTGCGGTGAGCGCCTCGGGGGTGTACTCCTGCGCGAGCAGTTCGTCTCGGCTCACCACGTTGGGCTTGCCAGACCCGAGGTCGATTCCCGCAAATGCCATCTTGATTCGTGGGTCGAGGCGCGGGTCGAGTTCTAATTTGTTCATCACGAACGGGCTCCCATGGTGTCATCCAGCCAGTCGTAGATGCGGGCGAAGGCCAGGCGTTGCGCGCCGGCCTGGCAGTGTGCGCCGGCGCCTTCGTCATCGGTGAACTCCAGCAACGTCTTCGGGCATTCGAGGTGGTCGAACAGCACTCGGGGCTGGCCGTCGAAAAAGACGTCGCTGGCGGCTTCGCACACCAGGGTCGGGCAGCTTATCTGCTCGGCGATCCCACCGGCGAGGGTGTAGTCGAGCAGGGCGGCGAAGAATGCCCGTGGGCTATCGACGCCCATGGCGTACTGACCGTGTGTGGCGGCCCAACGGATGTTGGGGTTGGCCGCCATGAGTTGCTCGATCACCGCGTCGATCTCGGGAGCTGAGTCGGCGCGCAGGGCTGCGTTGAGTTCGGAAGGGGTGCCCTGCATCCACGCCGCAGCTGTGACCCCCATATCGTAGACCCCGTCGAAGGCGATGCAGGCCGCCAGGCGATGCTCGAAGGCCGCAGCCCGCGGTGCGAGCAGGCCGCCCATGGAAGCACCGAACAGGGCGGTCCGGTCGGGATCGACGCCGGGTCGGTCGAGTACCCAGTCGAGCACCGGCGTGACGACGTGCTCCCAGTCGGCACGGAAATGCAGCCCGTCGAAGTGTAGTGCGGCGGGTTGGCCTGGCCCGTCGAAGGTCACGACGTGATACCCGCGCTCCTGGCCCGCCACTGCGCCCAGCGCGTGCATCTCCTCGCACGTGCCGTCGAACCCGCTGTGCATGACGACCGTCGGCCTCGGTCCGCCGTCCCCGCCTAGGCACTGAGCGGGATAGAAGTATCCACGTAAAACTGTGTTCTCGTAGGGGATCTCGATGGGCTCGATCGGTGGATTGAATAAGGCCGCCGCTTTCTGGAAGCACTCACGCGCCCGCGTGTAGGCATGAGAGATGCGCGGATCAGTGGGCTTGCCGTGCAGATAGAAGTCGGCTGATCGGTAGTAGTTGCTCGCACGCATCAATCCGTCGCGGGCGCTGACAGCGTGCCCTGTAGCCAGTGCCTTCTCGGCTTCGGCTGCCACCCGGTCGGCGGTGGCCAGCCACTGGTCATACCAGCCGTCATAGTCGCCCGCGGTGATTGCCTGGGCCGTGGTCAGAACCTCACCGATGTCGGCTGCCCCGTAAGCCGTAGCGCCGAGCACCCGCAGCGTCTCGAACCAGAATGAGGTGTCGTCGCGAAAAAGAATAGGGTTCATGGCCACGCTCCTTAAAGCATTGCTGGTTGCTTTAGGCGACTGTAGGACGCTTGCGTACTAAACGCAATAGCCGATGCTTTAAGATGAGCCCATGTCCCAGCCGCGTGAGGTGCGTCGTCGCCCCGGAGGTCGCAGCGCCCGTGTGGCCGCAGCGGTGTTCGACGCGGTCGACGCGCTGCTCGTCGAATCGGGACCCGGGAGGTTCACGGTCACCGACATTGCCCGGCGTGCGGGGATAAACGCGACGAGCATCTACCGGCGCTGGGGCAGTCTGGAGGCCGTCATCCTCGACCGCGAGTCAGCCAGACTCGACGACCTCTCACCGTTGCCCAACACCGGAACGCTGCGGGGCGACCTACTTGCCTATGCCCACACCGCCGCTGACGACATTCGAAAGCCGGGTCGCCTGGCCTTCCTTCAGGCCTTGGTCGGCGCGAGCGACCTCGATGACGATCGGCGCATGGCTCCTCTGCTCCGGCGGGCAGAGCAGTTCCAGGACATGCTGAACCGAGCCCGCGATCGCGGGGAGTCCGCGCTTGATTACACCGTCGTAGTCGACTGCATCCTCGCGCCGATCTATCTGCGCCACCTCACCGGCCGCGGACTCGACGCTGCCGACATCGAGGTGTTCGTGGATCGCGCACTTGCGTCGGCAGGGCCGCCGGCAATCGCGCCGGGTTGAGATAAACGGTTGCGCTTCCAGCGCATTGATCCACCGTCAAAGCAATGTCCGTCTGCACTTAACGTGACATCCGCATCTGGAGGTGGGGCACGCCAAGCCGCTGTGGCCAAAATGACCGGGAGCCTCCAGGCAAGTGAGACTCGGATGAGCAGATGCACCGGGGCGTGACAATTGATGCGCATCGCATAACCGGGGTCGGCGTCTCTCTCGAGCCCGCCCAAGGCGTTCAGGATCAGTGTGTCCAGGCGACCGAAGTCGTCACGCACGCACCGGATCACCTCAGCGCACGCGTCCGGCTCGCAGATATCTAGGCGTAAAGACGATGCAGAGCCTCCGACCGCGGTGATGCGTTCGACGAGATTGGTTGCACGGCGCTTCTTTTCGCGGTAGGTGACGATTACGTGAGCTCGTGCGGTGGCTAAGTGGCGGGCCGTAGCTGCGCCCACGCCGCGCGATCCGCCAGTGATCAACACAATCGGCATGTACGTCATCGGGTAACTCCTACCTGGTTAGCGTCCGGCCTGGGGCCGGACGTCACAGATGGTCGGTCATTCGACCAGGTCATCATCAGGGGGACGTAAGCCGTCGTTGGTGAAGGCGGGAAGCAGCTTTGTGAAGGCGGGCATCAGCTCTGCCGGGTTCCCGTACCAACGGAGCGCAAGCAGCTGCGCGACGCTGCGCCGCCCGCCGAAGGCACGCAGGGCCTCGAAATCCGAGATGCTCAGAGCGACGCGACCACGCGCCGCGCGCGGAGTACCGAGTTGTACGGATCCAATTGTGGGAGTGCACAACCGGAGCGTTGGCAGCTCAGCTTGTCGAATGAACTGGTCATCCATCGTTGTCACGAAGCTCAGGGCCGACTTGAACGCCGGGTCGCCCGTGCGGAAACCCGGTTCACTTAACGCACCGCGGATATCGTGCTCATGGGTCACCGTGTCGAAAACGAGCTGGCAAACCCCTGCATCAGATGCCAGATCGAGGTTCGCCGCCACCGCGTCGAGCGAGTGGCCCCACAGGTCGAGTAGGTCGTCGATGCCGTATCCGTCCAGTCGCGCGACCTGCGCGTCAGCCCAAGGCCCGGTGCCCTTTTTCTCTAAGTTCAGCGAAATGATGTCCTGGGCATCACCCGTCAGGTGGGCAACCACCTGCCGGATGGTCCACGCGGGGCACGCAGGAACCACCAGCTCTGCAATGCCAGCACGGCCGCGGAGCAGCGCATCAACACGTTCGCAGATAAGACGGTATGCCGCCACCGCGACACGGATCGGCACTAGTTCGGGCAGTTGCCCGCACGGCACGCTCAAAGGTTCTTCTCCTCGCCAACGTCAGAACTCGGGCTGCAGGAAGACGCTACACCAATATTAAGAAAATTAAGAGTTCTGTGTGGTAACAGTAAGGGCCGGGTGCATTAGCCATCGCCAAGCCACGGACGGGTGCGCAGCAGTGTGGGGAGTACGACGAGCGGATCGGCCCGCGCGTGCACTATGCCGCTGGAGCGGCTGCTGACTGATCACGCCCCGCACGATGACGGGTCCAGCGTCACGAACTTAAAGGCGTTCCGGGCTGGTGGAACGTACTTACTGTGTGCGACACCCGCTGACCGTCGCACCGACGCCCGCGGTCATTGAATGTGATGCCCGAGCCAAGCACCAGGGGCGGGGTTTACTGACATAAGTCGCTTATCGGCACCGAATTATGGTCCTTGAAGGACTGGAATACGGTACTATGAGCCCATGCGAGTTATACCGGTTACTCAAGTCAAGGCGAGGATCAACGAGTACGTCGACGCGGTGCGCGACACTCGTGACCAGATCACTATCACCAAGAACGGGGCGCCCGCCGCGGTGCTGATCGGTGTCGACGAGTGGGAGTCCATTCAGGAGACATTGCACTGGCTAGCCCAACCGGGCGCGGCTGAGTCCGTGCAGCGGTCCGAGGCCGACATCGCCGCCGGCCGGACCTATGGCGAGGATGAGATCCGAGCTGAGTATCAGTTTCCGCGGCGGCCGCGCTGAGGTGGCCGGCTCCGACCCCACGTACACAACCCGATTCACGGCCACAGCCCGACGCGACCTCGATAGGTTGCCGCCGCGAATCCTGGGAGCAGTGATCGAATTCGCCTTCGGCGACCTAGCGCGCGAACCGCGCCGCGTCGGCAAGCCACTGCGGGGCGAGCTGGCCGGCTATCACAGTGCCCGCCGCGGCCCCTACCGACTCCTTTACCGCATCGACGATGACGCACAGACGATCTGGGTCCACCGCGCCGACCACCGCGGTGATGTTTATCGGCACCCGTAGAAGCGCCGTTGTGTCACTGTGACGAAACGATGGCCGCGTGGGATCTTGGCCGACTGTGACTAGGCAAATGCTGGTGGCCATCTCCCCAGACCGGGTAGCGCTAAATGCGTTCGGCTACTAAATCCGGCTCTTCAGGCCTCGGCCGTGATGAAGGCCAGCGGTGTGGGGTCACGTCTGCTGGTGTGGGTCAGGTCTGCTCCAACAATTATTTTTGATTTGCGAGAAATTGTGTTACGGTGATCGTATGAGCGATGGCGGATATCAGTTCTACGTACTCACGAGCGACGGTCTGTCGGTTGAGCAGGTGTTTGAGGTGTTCTCCTATCCAATGGGCGACATCACCGTGCGCCGAATCCCCGACACCGAACCGGTTTTCGGGGCAATGCACGTGCTGCAGGTGCACCGGAGCGCTGTGGACTGGACCCTGGTCGCGGAGTGGGCGGCGCTGGTTGAGGATCTGTTTCCGGGCCAGCCCCGGGTGCTGGCGCTTCCGTACTTGCCCAGTGCCCGCGGCGATAAGGACATCCCAAGCCCTGCGGTCGTCAACGCAACGCTGGCGGCCGGCACCGGCATCACCGACATCGTCACCGTGGACCCGCACAGCCCAGTTTGGCTGGCGGCAATGCGGGCGGCCGGTCCGGGGATCCGAGAGCATGTCTTGCCGCTGGCTGACATCGTTGCGGCCGCGTTGAGGGCGGACGATGACCGGGTGACGCACCTGGGCGTCATCAGCCCCGATAAAGGGGCGGTCGCGCGGGCCACCGAGGTCGCCACACTGCTCGGTGCGCCGGTGTATGTGGCCAGCAAGAACCGCGAGCCCAAGACGGGACGGCTGACCCATTACTCGTTCGACGTCGAGCTGGCGCCGGGCAACTATCTGGTGGTCGACGACATCTGCGATGGCGGCGGAACCTTCGCGCTACTGGCCGGCGCGGTACCCGACGGGGTAGTCCTCGACTTATGGGTTACCCACGGTGGCTTTACCAAGCCGAGCTACTCCGCTGAGGCCCGCGCGCCCTATCGCCGTATCTACACCACCGATTCGCTGGGCACTGCGGTGGCGGCCGCCCTGCACGACTACCAAATTCAGGTTATGGCCCTGCAGCCGTGGATCACGGACATCCTGGCCGGCCTCGGCGCTGAGCGGGCCGTGCGGCCCGTCGGTGTGGGCGAGAACCGATGACCGTCCCAACACAGCGACCCGCACACAGCTCTCGAAGGAACGCCGACATGAACGACGTCGTGAATCGTGTGGTGGACACCTTGCTGGCCACTGACGCTTACAAGCTCGACCACCGCCGGCAATACCCGCCGGGCACCGAGGTGGTGTTCTCCAACCTCACCGCGCGCGGCACCCGAATCCCCGGCGTAGACGTGACTGTCTTCTTCGGGCTGCAAGCGTTGCTCACCCAGATCACCGAGCGCTGGGATGAGTTCTTCAGCCTCGACGAGGCAGCTTTGGATGCTGTGTTGGCCGAATACGACAACGTCGTCACATCCCTGTTGGGCGCCAACGACGTCGGGACCGAACACTTCCGCGTCTTGCACAGCATTGGGTATCTTCCCTTACGTATCAAAGCATTTCGGGAAGGGGCCCTGGTCCCGCTGCGGGTTCCCTACTTCACGGTCGAAAACACCGACCCCCGGGTGTTCTGGCTGACCAACTACCTCGAGACCGAGCTCTCCGCCGAGCTGTGGCAGCCGATCACCAGCGCCACCCTGGCCTGGCGCAACCGGATGCTGCTCGACGAACGCGCCCAGGAGTCCGGAGACCCCGCCGCCGTCGACTACCAAGGCCACGACTTCTCCTGCCGAGGGATGGCCGGCATGCGTGCGGCCGCGGCCAGCAGCGCCGGTCACCTGCTCAGCTTCCGCGGCACCGACACTTTGTCCGCGATCGGCTACATCAACCGCTACTACCCGGGCGACAACGGAATCGTCGCGGGATCGTGCCCAGCCACCGAGCACAGCGTCATGTGCGCCGGGGGCCGCGACGCTGAATTCGAGACTTTCGAACGACTCTTGGACCTCTACCCGTCCGGCACCCTGGCCATCGTGTCTGACACCTACGACTTGTGGCAGGTCTGCACCGACTTTCTACCCCGCCTCAAGGACAAGATCATGGCCCGCAACGGCAAGCTCGTCATCCGGCCTGATAGCGGGGATCCCGAGCTGATCCTGTGCGGGGACCCCAACGCCCCGGCGGGCCTCCCGGTACGGCGCGGGGTGGTGAACCTGCTCGCCGAGGAGTTCGGAACTACCGTAAACGACAAGGGCTATTGGGATCTCGACCCGCACGTGGGTGCGATCTATGGCGATTCGATTACCTACGAACGCGCCGACGCGATCACCGCGAACCTGATGCGGCAGGGATTCGCTTCCACCACCGTCGTATTCGGGTACGGCAGCTACACCTACCAGTACCAGACCCGCGACACGTTCAAGATGGCGATGAAGGCGACCTGGGTGCAGATCAACGGCCAAGGCCGCGACATCCAGAAGGATCCCGTCACCGACGACGGGACCAAAAAGTCGGCCACTGGTCGGCTGGCTGTGCGCCGCATGATGGACAGCCGCCCCTACCTGATTGAGCATGCCAACCCCGAGCAAGAAGCCACTCAGGCGCTGCTACTCACCTATGAAGATGGAAAACTGCTGCGGCAGAGTTCATTTGCGGATGTCCGCGATGAACTCGGCTACGAGACAGGGCTGTACCTGCGCCGCACCCGAGGCGCAGCCACCGGTAAGGAGGCACGATGACCTCATTGCGAGAAACCAACCTCACCTATCAGGACGGCGAGCACTCCCTCCACGGCACGTGGCTGTCGGTGGACGTGGTCGCGTTAACCCGCGACGCCGATGAGGTTCGGATTGCGCTCATCACCCGCGCCGGCCAGCCCCACCGCGGTGCGACCACACTGCCCGGAGGCCTGCTGGCCGCCTGGGATCAAGAGACCGTCGAGCAGGCCGCGCGGCGCATCGTCCGGGAAAAAGCCGGCACCGAGGTGTGCAGCGGGGTTGCCATCCTCGATGTGGTCAGCGACCCCGGCCGAGACGAACGAGGACACACCGTCTCCATTGTCGTCGCAGTCCGCATCCCCGCCGGCACTCCAGGCGCGGTGCGCGTCGACGATGTTCCCGACGACATGCCGTTCGGGCATTCCGCGATGGTGCGCACCGCGCTGGCCAAGATCAACACCGCGCTCTTCACCGACCCCGCACTGACCTACGCGCTGCTCGGTGACGCCACCACCATCACCGAGGTCATGGCGCTCACCCGGGCCTGCGATCCAAACGCCAGCGAAAGCACCATCGGATCCCGCCTGCGCCGCTGCGGCATGTACCAACCAGACCCCGACCGCAGCCGAAAACGCGAAACCGGGGCCGGCAGACCAGCTTTGGTCTTCACAAAGACCCACACCGGATAGCTGGTTGCTGTCCCGAGACATTAAAAACGACGCTGAGCTGCGCGCCGCGTATCACCTCAAGTTCATCGCCGACGACCAAATCACAGGACTGACGGTAGCCGTCGAAATCGCTGCCCTTGATGCTGGTGATGCGCGAGGCGACCGCGGCGATCTGGTCCTCGCTTGCCTTAGGCATCGTGACGACCACTTTCAGTTCCGCGCCGTTCTCGAAATCGTTAATATAGCCGGGATTAACGCTTTCGACCACAGGCATCTTCGCTATTTCGGCTTGAAGGTGGCGGGCCTCGGAGCTGCGATCCAGGGCAGCGCACGCACCAGTCGCCGCCACCAGACACGCCAACGGCCGGCATGCATAACCACCACAGCCGGCGCCGCCTGATCAGCGTTAGCGCGGCGCTAACCGAACTGACCATTATCGGCGACGCGCGGAGCCCTTAGCGTCATCGATCCGGCGCTCGCGCCTCGCAGGACAGGGGAGCGCAGTGTCGCCTCCCGCCGGCCCGCTTCCCACGTCGCATCGCCTCGTACTCGCCGCAGGGGTGTTCCCGCAAACTTTCCACGGCTTCGACGACGAGGCGCGCCTTCGATGGCCACCTCCGATACATCGTTGCCTTACTCACCCCAGAACGCGCGGCCACCATGAGACCGACAGTCGGGGCAGGTCTGATTCATCTGATGCAATATGCAGCGCCTAACCCGACATAATGTCACTTATCGGCAAAAGCCAATCGCGAGCTCACGCCGACCACGGCGATGACCACCCGTTTTGGGCCTTCGACCGCACCTCAGCGCAGCCTCGCCCGCCGCCGCGGCGATAAGCGTTATCGGCGGGCGCTGAGTCCGGGCGCCGCGAATCGATGGCGGACGGTCCATTCGAGCGACGACCGCCAAGTGGGCAGGTTGCGGCGCGCAATGGGTGTTCGCTCGCCCCTCCCGCCTTCCTGCCGCATACATCAATTCGTCACTGTGACGAATACTCATGTCCCGCAAGGCGCTTCGAAGGTGTCACGCGTTGGCCGGCGGCCCGGCGGCAACTCGGGGTGCCTTCCCGATCAATCACCAGTGGCGGACAAGCCAATACCGCACGGGTGGGCTACGAAGCGATAGACGCCCGCACCGAACCGCGGCTCTCCCCATCCCCTCCCCACTGCCTGCCGCGGCGAATACGTCACTGTGACGAATAGCGTTGGGGCGCAGGACTATTCGGCGATCCATCCGCATTGCAAGCCGGGACGTTCTCGCGGCGTCGAAGTCAGAGCTGGATCTGCCCACCGTCGACAGCCAGCTCCGCGCCGGTCATGAAGCTGCTCTGATCAGACGCCAGGAAAAGCACCGCGGCGGCAATCTCCTCCGGGCGTCCTAACCGCTTCATCGGCACCTGATCGGCCATGCCGTCGAGCAGATCCTGCTTCTGGTCCCCAGGTGCCAGCCCGGCGAGTCCGGGAGTTTCGATCGGGCCAGGAACGACGGTGTTCACCCGAATCTTGCGGTCGACGAGTTCCGCGGCCCAGGTGCGGCCAAGGGACCGGATGGCCGCCTTTGAAGCCGCGTAGAGGCCAAACGCCGGGACGCCTTCGGAGGCCGCGGTGGATCCGGCGAGGATGATCGACGCGCCTTCATTGAGCAGCGGCAGCGTCTTCTGGACGGTGAACACCGTGCCGGCGACGTTGCGGTCGAAGTTGTTCCGATAGTGTTCCGGTGTCACATCGGCGAGGGCCGCAAAGTCGCCACCGCCCGCGTTGGCGAAGACCACGTCGAGCCCTCTCCCATGCGCGGAGATTTCGGCGGCCAAGATATCCAGATCGCCCGGCTTGCTGATATCGCTCTGCACTCCATGGGCGCCGATCGAGGCGGCTGCTTCGTCGAGGCGGGCGCGGTCGCGACCGGTGATGAAGACGTATGCGCCTTCGTCGACGAACCGCTGCGCCGTAGCCAGGCCGATCCCCGAGGTTCCACCGGTGACCAGTGCCGTCTTGCCGTCGAGCTGTCCCATGATCGGACTCCGTTCTTTAGCGGGTGTGCGTCGCCGCAATACAACGTAGGTGATTTATCACCTATTCCGGCGTGTTCAACACCGTCCACAACCGAACGATCCGTTCATTGGATATCTCGGCCACATCGAAGCCCGATGCGACAGTGCTGTCGTCCGGGGTACGTACTTCCCACGCCAGAAACCCCAGTCCACGAGTCTGGCGGACCGGACCCGCCTTCACGAAATGGAGGCCGGGGAGTTTAACCTGCAGCGCAGCGGCTTTGGCGTTCAATTCGTCATGACCGGACGCGGTACCTTCGTCGTCGATCCACTGCACATCATCCGCATACGTCTTGGCGATCGCCTCGGCGCGGCGCTGCGGGTCACGTTCGTCGAATACGGCCAGCAGGTTGGTTTCCATCAGATGGCTGATGACATCGCTCACGTGGCGACCCTCTCAATTAGATGATGTTTCACCTAATTCTAGCTGAGCGCGGGCGGTAGCGAGCTGTTGTGATTGAGGTTGACATGAATATGCTCCAGGGCAGCGGTGAAGGGTGCGAGCAGGTTCTCCGGCAAGGGATCGAAGAACAGCCTGCGAACCAGGTCGACGTGACCGGGAGCGGCTTCATCGATGGCCTGCCGCCCACGCGGGGTGAGAGCGACATTGGTGGTCCGGCCATCACCAACGCTTGGCCGCCTTTCGGTCAGGCCGCGTTCCTCCATGCGCCGCAACTGATGTGACAGCCTGCTGCGCTCCCAGCCGATGTGCGCCGCCAGATCGCTGACACGCATGCCGTCGCCGCGGTGACCGCTGAGTGCGACCAGCACGTCGTAGTCGGCCAGCGACAATCCGGATTCGGCCTGCAACTGGCGGTTCATCTCGTAGTTCATTCGCAGCTGCACGCGCATGTAGGTGATCCAGGCGCGCTGCTGTTTCGGCGTTAGCCACACCTGCTTCGGTGATGTGTCCCGCGCTTTGCTTGTCGTCACGCTTGTCAGTATGACGGCCTTCGCGCCATTTGAAGCCAACCCCGGTGCTTTTGGTGCGGTCGAGCTTGTAGTGAGCCCGCTCCCCTCCCCACTGTCAATCCTGGCGAATACGTCACTGTGACGAATAATCCTGCATCAGCAGCGTCATTGGCCCTACGCATTCAGGGCCAGGGTCCGCTACCGCATGGGGCGCGTGCGGCGATGCGTGTCGGTCGACCAAAGGTGACCGCAATCCGAGCACTGCAAGTGCACCAGCGTGCCCCTGTTGCTCAGCAGATACTGCCAGTGCGTATCGCAGTTACGGCTGCTTCGGCAATCGCCACAAATCGCGCGGTGATCGCAGCGCGGGCAGGGCAACCATGCGCGGCGGGCACGGTCGGCGGTCGGATCAATCGGCAGCACGAGCGGCCGTCCGTTCGGGCAGTACGCCGGTGCGGACCAACTCGTCGTACACCCGTTGCTGCTCGTCGTCCAGATTCGAGTACAACATTTCGTAGGCCTCTTCTTCCTGGGCGAGCACGGCAATGGGGTCCCAGTCGTCAGTCATCGCCTCGACCACTGCGCTGCGTCGGCGCGCCTCGTCGAGGGTCAGATCATAGGCGAAGTTGAGGTCGGCCATAACGCTCCCAGCCGTTAGATTTGCGAACGAACGGCCAGGATGACCCGCTTGACGTCGGCAGGGCTATGACCCACGTCACTGTTACTGGTTGAGCTTCGTCACACTTCGCGTCGCGCACGACCATCGCACCGGGCGCCCCATCCGGCCCGCGGGCCCCGACCCCCCGTTCCCCGGCCTTTCACCAGCAATACATCACGGTGACGAATATACTTGCAGGACAGCAGTTTTGGCGACGCGCCGCTTGACGGCCTTAGGCGGTGTGCGGCGGGAAATACATCTCTTGCTTCACGGTGCATACCAATGCGCCGCTGCGGTTGAACATGGCCCCACTGGCCAACGCCAAGGAACCAGCGCTACTTGGTGAGGACCGGTCATAGAGCAGCCAATCCGACAACGCCGCCGGGCCGTGAAACCACACCGAATGGTCTCGTTGAGCGGACGCCCCGACACCACCGCGCGCCGCATATGCCGGCTCCGTCAACGTCACCGCCGACAGGTAAGCCACCAGGCTTGCGGTCAACACCGGATCGTCGGGAACGTGCCCGTCGGGGCGCCACCACATCAGCGCGCGTGCGGGCGGAGCGACCTCGGTGTCGATGATGCGCCGCTCGAACCAGCGCAGGCTCGCCCACCGCCCTCGGGCGCTCTCGTCGGACTCCGCCAGATGCGGCGCAACCCACGGCAGGGATTCTGGGGCAGCAGCCGCCGGCATGGGCGGTTGGTAGACGACCTGCGCGTTTGCGGAATCGGTGACCTTGAACGATGACATCGCTTCCATCAAAATCTTGCCGTCCTGGCGCGCCGTCACCCGGCGCGCCGAAAAGGTCCGGCCCTCTTGAAGATCGACAACCTCGAAGTCCACCGGCCGACGCGAATCGCCGGGCCGCAGGAAGTACGTGTGGACGCTGTGCGGCGCCCGGCCCGGCGCGGTGTGGCTTGCGGCCAACAAAGCCTGAGCGGAAATATGGCCACCCAGAATGTGGTTGGCGGGCGCGGGCAACTGCTGCCCGACGAAGAGCCACTGGTCGACCCTCTCGAGCTCCAAGGTGGCGAGCACGTCGCCCAGCGAAGATGACATCGACCCGTATCTTGCCGGACCTTTCTCAGACGCTGATTCGCCGGTACCGCTCCAACCGCCGCAAGGCTTGCGCCGGCGCCGGCCCCGGCGCGGGCTGCAGTGCGTTGTCGAGCCGGGCGCGGACGGCGGGAACGTCGAGATGCATCCCGATGGCCACCAGACAATTGGCCATGGCTCCCCGCGGCGCCTTCGCGATGTGGATTCCGCTCCCCACCAGATTGACGACATACTCCCGGACGGTGGTGCGGTGCCGCACCGCGACGACGCCTTTCAGCCTGAACACCTGCGGCGGCGGCTCTTCGAGAAGGTCGACCAGGGCATCGGGGTCCACGCAACCGGAGCTGCTGACCGTGACGGCATCGGCGTGGACGTGCACGTGCTCGTGCTCGTGATCGGCCGCCAGGTCCAGAAACGAGAGTTGCCCGACCTGACCGGACGTGGCCGAGGCGTCGAACAGCAGTGCCGGGTCTATCTGGCCACCCGTGGTGCCGACGACGGGTACGCGCGGATTGCGTTGTGCCGCCCGCTGTGTGACGCGGTGCAGCACCGTCGACCGCTCATTTTCCGGAACCTGGTCGAGCTTGTTCACCACGATGATCGACGCCGCGCCGTAGCGCACCGGCGGCAGGGCGCCGCGGTCGACGGTGTCGAAGTGATTCACGGCATCGACGACGTCGACAAGCCCACCCGGCCGGACCCCGCGTATCCCGCTGAAGCCGATGAGCCGCGCGATCGCCACCGGGTCGGCCACGCCGCTGGCTTCGATGACAATGGCATCGAGGCGCCGGGCGGGGTCGGCGAGCTTGATCAGTGCCTCATCGAGCCCGCCGCCGTCGGGTAAGCAGCAGATACAGCCTCCGGCGATCGAGGCCGGCTCGTCGACCTGACCGGCCACCAGACCGGCGTCGATGTTGATATCGCCGAAGTCGTTGACCACCACTCCGATTCGCGTGCCTCGGTGGCGCAGCAGGTGGTTGAGCAGCGTCGTCTTGCCCGCTCCGAGGTGACCAGTGAGCGCGATGACGGGTATCGCAGCCAAAGGTCTCACCCTCCACATCGAGTCCGGACAGTCGATGCTAACCGCCGCAACATTCACCGTCTGCGTCCGGTTGTGGTGTCGCGCAGCGCAATCTATCGATCGCGCTAGAAAAGCCTGCTGGCGACCACGGGTTCCGGCTCTTCGAGCTCCAGCAGGAACCGCTTGCGCTTCAGCCCGCCCGCATAGCCGGTGAGGGATCCGTCCTTCCCGACGATCCGATGGCACGGCACCACGATGCTGAGCGGGTTGCGCCCGACCACCTGGCCGACTTCGTACGCGGTGGTGCCATCACCTAGCTCCGCGGCCAGCTCACCGTAGGTTTTCGTCTGCCCGTAGGCGACGCCCGACAGCAGATCCCACACGCGTTGCCGCCGGACATCACCCACCACCGCCAGCGGAAGATCGAACTGCGTGCGCTCGCCAACCAGGTATTCGCCCAGCTGGTCGGCCGCGCTGGCTAGAAGTTCATCAGCCGCCGTCTCCACCCGTAGACCCAGTGTGTCGGCGGTGGGCGGATGCCAGTGATGCCGGAAATACACGCCCGCCAGAGCGTCGCCGCTGGCGACGAGTGTCAGCTCACCGAGCGCGCTGTCGATCACCGCGTGCCGTATCGGCATCCGCTCAACCTCCTCAGATTGCGAACCAATCACCTTGTCGCCGAACGCCGCTCGTAGTCGACCAGCCGTGACTGCAGCTCGGCGTAGGGCGTGGACGGCGGCAAGGCGCCTCCGTCACGGACGGCTCGGGCCGCCGTGGCGGCGGCAAACAGCGCCGCACTGTAGGGCATCGAACCGGTGGACACACGCGCCACCCCGAGCTCGCCGAGCTCGCCGAGCGTCATTGCGGGAACCGGCAGTGTGTTGATGGGACGCGGGATATTACGAACGATTTCGGCAAGCTCGGCGCGGTCGTTGGCCAGCGGGACGAAAATGCCGTCGGCGCCGGCCTCGACGTAGAGAAGCGCCCGCTCGATGGTGGTTGCCGTGTTGGCCTGTTGGCCTAGCCAGTACGTGTCGACGCGGGCATTGACGAACACCGCGGGGCTGCGGCGTTTGATGGCCGCCACTTTTGCGGCCGCGAGGGCGGGGTTGATCAGCCGTCCCTCGGTGCTGTCTTCGATGTTGAGTCCGTCGACCGGCAGTCGGGCGACGTAGTCGGCAACGGCATCCGGGTCATCGCTGTAGCCGTCTTCGATGTCGACGCTGACGTAACAGCCCAGCGACGCCAGCTCGGCGGCCAGAGCGACGTTGGCCTCGCGGGTGGCGCGCCCCCCGTCGGCGTGACCGCGAGTGGAAGACAACCCAAAACTGGTGGTTCCGATAGCAGTGAAGCCGTCCGCCAGGTAGGCCAATGCCGACGGAACGTCCCAGGCGTTCGGCAGCACAAAAGGTGTGCCGTGGCGATGAAGATCGTGAAAACTCATGGCTTGCCTCCGGATGCTGTCCTCACTTCGGCCAAGTATCGACTCACCGGTCACTGAGTAGACGTTGCACAGCCGACGGATGTGAGGTCCGAATGAATTATTTCGGGAGCCGCTAATCGGCGCGATCGTCTTTCGCGTACGAGCCGGGTCAGCTGCCCGGCGCCGACCAATGCACCACCTTCACGGCGGTCATCTCGTCGAGAAGTTCAGGCCCGGAACCGAATCCGGTTCCGCTGGCGCGCCGCGGTTCCGAGGCCCCGCCCGGGGCACCGCCGAACACGGCGTTGATCTTGACGGTGCCCACCGGAAGGGCGCGCCACGCCTCCTGCGCATGGGCCATGTCGGCGGTCAGCACGGTGGCGGCCAGTCCGTACCGATCATCGGCCGCTTCAGCCAACGCGGCACCGAAATCGGTCACGACGCGCACCGGCGCAATCGGACCAAACGTCTCCTCGCGCATGACCGCCATGTCGGATGTGCAGCCGGTCAGCACGGTCGGCGGATAGAACGAGCCCGGCTCGAGATCCGGTTCACCGCCGACCACCACATGTGCGCCGCGTTGCCTAGCGTCTTCGACGTGGGCATGGACGTGGTCGCGGTGACGTTCGTCGACCAAGGGCCCGATCCGCTCGGCCCAGGAGGTGGCCTCGTCGATCAACGCGTTGACGAACGCGTCGGCGATGGGTTGCACGACGTAAATCCGCTCGACGGACACGCAGATCTGTCCCGCGTTGGCGAAGGCGCCAAGTGCGGCCTGGCTGGCCGCCCACACCGGATCCACGTCCGCGTCGACGATCAACGCATCGTTGCCGCCGTTCTCCAGCAGCGCCTTGGCGCCGCGTTGCGCACATGCCCGTGCAATCTCTCGCCCAGTCACACTGCCGCCGACGTGCGCGACCACGTCGACCAGCTCGGCGGCGGCCAGGTGGGCGCCGACCGTGCCGTCGCCATTGACTATCTGCAAGACGACTTCGGGTAGCCGCGCGGCCAGAAGCTCGGCGAAGCGCCTACCTGTCTGGGGGCAACGCTCACTTGGCTTGTGCACCACCGTGTTTCCCGTGACCAGGGCCGCGCCGAGAAGGCCGGCGGCCACTGCGATCGGATCGTTCCATGGGGTCAACACGGCCACCACTCCGCGAGGCTGCGGAACCATGAGATCAGTGGCCGTCCATCCACCCTGCAGACTGCGCCCGCGGTGCAACGGCCCGAGCTGCGCGTATTGCAACAGGGTGTCGACTCCGGCGTCTACGCCCCCACGCGCGTCGGCGCGCGACTTTCCCGTCTCCCGCTCGGTGAGTTCGGCCAGCTCATCAGCGGCGTCGCGAACATCGGCCGCCGCCGCCGCGATCGCCCGCGCCCGTTCGGCGGGCGAAGTGCGGGCCCAGGAGTCGGCGGCGTCGGCGGCGCGCCGAATTGCCTCATCGCACTCGGCCGGCCCGGTGACGGGGACCTGCGTGGCGGTGTCGCCGGTCCGGGGGTCCAGAACGCTGATGATCTTCGTCATGGTTGAGGCCACGCCAGTGGATACCCGATCCGCGCCCGACAAACCGGCCCGGCCCGATACGTAGCCTGCACCCGGGGGCCGGGAGCGCCCCGTCGCGCGAGTAACAGAGCACTCGCTCTGTTATTGTGGGTGAATGCCACGCCCGCGCATGCATGACCCCGACGGGGTGCTCGACGCCGTCGAAGAGCTGGTGGCGCGGTCAGGCCCGACCGCGGTGACCATCCGAGCCATCAGTGACGCGGTGGGTGTGTCCAATGGCGCTGTGTACCATACGTTTACGTCGCGGGGCGGATTGATGGGCCACGCTTGGCTGCGGGCGGGTCGGCGCTTCTTGGCGGTGCAGACGTCGCTCGTCGACCAAGCGATGGCCGGTGACGGCCCCGGTGGCCCCATCGATGCCGTGGTGGCCGCCGCCGAAGCGGCGGTGGTGTTCGCCGAGCAGTACCCCGGCTCGTCGACGCTCGTGTTGCGGGTGCGCCGCGAGGATGTGCTCGCCGACGATGTTCCCGACGATGTTGCCGGTGAGCTGCGGCAGCTCGACAAGCTGCTCGTGGCGTTGCTGGTGCGCCTTGCCGTCGCGGTGTGGGACCGCAAGGACGCGGCGGCGGTGGACACGATAACCAGTTGCGTCGTCGATCTGCCCACCGCGCTGCTGTTGCGCCGCGACCGGCTTGGGAGCACCACGACCCGCGCGCAGCTACACGCAGCCGTGCGCGCGGTGCTCGCGGTGGGGCCTTCTCCGCCGCGACACCGGCGCGCATGACCGAACTTCCGAGATATCAACGCAACTCAAGGAGACACACATGCCAGTGACATTGGACTACGCCGACAAAATCGCCATCGTTCGCCTCGGCGAGGACGAAAACCGTTTCTCGCCAACATTTCTGGACGAGATCGATCAAGCGCTCGACCAGGCCGTCGCAGACGGCGCCCAGGCACTGGTCACCACGGCCGGTGCAAAGTTCTACTCCAACGGCCTGGACCTGGACTGGCTGAGCGCCCACGCCGACCAGGGACAGTGGTACATCGGCCGGGTGCACCGGCTGCTGGCACGCATGCTCACCCTGCCCCTGCCGACCGCGGCCGCCGTGGTGGGTCACGCGTTCGGCGCCGGCGCAATGCTGGCCATCGCGCATGACTTTCGCGTGATGCGCGCCGACCGCGGATACTTCTGTTTTCCCGAGGTCGACATCCGCATCCCGTTCAACCCCGGCATGGCCGCGCTCATCCAGGCCAAACTCACTCCTCGCGCCGCGGTCGCATCGATGACCACCGGCCGACGCTTCAGTGGCCCCGATGCGGAGGAATTCGGCATCGTCGACGCCAGCTGCGCCGACGGCGCGGTCACCGACGCGGCCCTCGACGTGCTGCGACCGCTGCAGGGCAAGGACCCCGGCACGCTGGGGGCGATAAAGCAGACCATGTTCGACCGCGCGGTGCGCGCGCTCACCGATGACCAAGACGGTTCGCATTAACGGCTGCTGGACACCGCACGCGTTCCTGTATGGTCAGCGATGTCTGCCGGCGCAAGGGAACAGAGGGCTTTGGATGGCAAACAGGCTCCCGGACAACGACTTCACCTCCCCTCACGTCCTGGACCCCGGCCTTCGCAAGGTGGCGCGGTTCGTGCCCCGCGGCTACGCCCTGCACCGCGGCCTGAAGGTTCAGCGCGCCGTCATGAACCTGATGGGCAACGCGGGACGCCTGCGCGCCGTGCCCGTCGCCGCGGTCAACCAGCACGTGAGCGTTCGTCTGCATCGTCCGGCCGGCCTTCCCGACCGTGCGCCCGCGCTGCTGTGGATCCACGGCGGCGGCACCATCATGGGTCACGCGGCCCAGGACGATAAGTACCTGCGTAAGCTCTCGCAGCGCACCGGATTCGCGATCGCGGCGGTGGAGCACCGGCTGGCCCCGGAACATCCCTACCCGATCCCGGTCGAAGATTGCTATGCGGCGCTGCTGTGGCTGGCCCGTCAGCCATGGGTGGACGCGGATCACGTCGCCATCGGAGGGGCCAGCGCCGGTGGGCATTTTGCGGCCGCGGTGGCTCAGCGGGCGCACGACCGCAATGATGTCCAAGTCGCCTTCCAGATGCTGGTCTATCCGATGCTCGACGATCGCACCGGCGCCAAGCGCGACGGCGCCCGGCGCATCATGTGGACGGGATCCGACAATCAACTGGCCTGGAAGTGGTACCTCAACGGGGCCGACCCCGAAGAGGCCGCACCGGCTCGTCGCAAGGATCTGTCCGGGCTGCCGCCCGCCTGGATCGGTGTGGGCACGCTGGACCTCTTCTATCAGGAAAGCCTGGAATACGCGCGGCGCCTGCGCGAGGCGGGAGTGCGGGTGCAGGAGGAGATCGTTCCGGGCGCGTTTCATGCGTTCGATCAACTCGCCGAGAAGGCACCCATCTCGACGAGGTTCTTCGACAGTCAATGCGATTATTTGCGGGGCGCGCTCACGCCGAGCGGATGAGCGCCATCGCTTGGCGCATCGTCCGCAACACCTCATCGAATCATGTTGCAGGTCAGGGTTTTACCTGCCGGGTGACGTCTCGGCCCGGGCCGCAGGGTTGATAAGTCGACCTTTGCTGCGGGCACCCAAGCACCGGTCCACCCGCCCCCGACGTGACACCTTTTGACTGCAAAGTGTGCACAAGGTGCAACTATATGAGTATGGCCAATCCCGTAGGGCTGCGAGAGCGCCGTCGTCGCCAGACGAGCGCCGACATCCGCGACGCCGCGGTGCGCCTCACGTTGGAACGCGGGTTCGACAAGGTCACCGTCGACGAGATCTGCGCCGAAGCCGGAATCGCCACCCGCACCTTTTTCAACTACTTCCCCAACAAAGAATCCGCCCTCGCCTATGGCCCCTCGGACATACCGCCGGAGTTGGTGGCAGATTTCGTCGCCGCCGGCCCCGCCCCCTACTCGGTCGTGCTGGCGGAGCTGATCACCTTGGCCGCCCACCACCTGCGCGACGTGCCCCCGCGGCGCGAGCACGCGGCCCACATGCTCGAACTCGCCAAGACCTCCCCCGCCGTGCTGGCGGCGTTCCTCGCCGACCTGGAGCGTTTTCAAAACCAGTTGACCGACATCATCGTGCGTCGCCAGGCGATGCGACCCGACGACGAGATGGCTGCGCTGATTTCGGCGCTGGCGCTGACCGCGGTACGGTCCGGTATCGAAAAGTGGGCCAGCGGCGAGGCAAATGAAACCGCCGACACGCCGATGCCCTATGTTGAGCGGGCCGCCGCGCTGGTGAACAGCATCTTCACGGAGTGATTTGAAACACCAGTAGCAAATGTTGCATGCACTGCAAGATATGCACATCATGTACTATGCGCTGGTGGCGGTACGCGGGGAGGCTTCAGCAACAAGGCGAGCCGGGTATCGACGCCGGGGACGTCAACCGGTGTGGGTGGGCAGCATTCACCGCGTTTGACGCTCCAGCGCGCGCGAACCGTAGCAATCGACGTAATTCGTTGCTGAGCAATGCGACTTGTGGGCACTCACCTGCCCACGACCTCCGGTCGCGCAAACGCTGATCCACGTCACCACCGCGTGCCGGGGAAGGGTCACCTAGGTGCAGATATCGAGACTTGTGCGCAACGCCTGGTTGCCGCTATTGATCGTGGCGGTCGTGCTGGTCGGCGGGTTTGCCGTCGTTCGGGTCAAGTCGTTCTTCGGCGCGCACGACACGGGCATCATGACCAGCCCGCGACTCGATGACTCGAAGCCGTTCAAACCCAAGGTGGTCAAGTACGAGGTATTCGGCTCGGCCAGCCAGGCCAACGTGAACTACTTGGACCTGTCCGCCGACCCCAGGCGCGTCGACGGCGCGCCGCTGCCATGGACGCTGGTCTTGAGCACCACCGCGCCCTCGGTCTTTCCGAACCTGTCAGCGCAAAGCGACGGCAACTCCCTCGGTTGCCGCATCACCATCGATGACGAAGTCAAGGACGAGAACCTTACCCACGGCGTGCACGCCCTGACCTTTTGCATGGTGAAATCCGCATGAGCACAACGCTAAACGACGCCCGTACCGACACCATTCCCGTCGTCGACGAACCCGTGCGAGACAAGATCCCCCGGCTCATCCGGACGCTCGCCGTGCCGATCATCTTGGGCTGGATCGCGATCATCGCGGTGCTCAACGTCTCCGTCCCCCAGCTGGAGGAGGTCGGCAAGATGCGCTCGGTGTCGATGGCCCCCGACGACGCGCAGTCGGTGGTCGCGACCAAGCGCATGGGCGCGGTGTTCAACGAGTACAAGTCAAACAGCTCGGTCATGATCGTCCTCGAGGGCCAGAATCCCTTGGGGGCGGATGCGCACGCCTACTACGACTTGATCGTCAAGAAGCTCGACGCCGACACGAAACACGTTGAACACGTCCAGGATATGTGGAGCGATCCACTGACCGGAGCGGGCGCGCAGAGCAACGACGGCAAGGCCGCCTACGTCCAGGTCTACCTCGCCGGTAACCAAGGCGAGGCCTTGGCCAACGAGTCGGTGGAATCCGTCCAAAACATCGTCAAGAGCGTGCCCCCACCCAAAGGGGTGAAGGCCTACGTGACGGGACCCGCAGCACTGTCAGCGGACCAGCACGAGGCCGGCGACCGCAGCATGCAGCTGATCACGGCCGCCACGTTCACCGTGATCATCGGCATGTTGCTGTTGGTCTATCGATCGGTCGTCACCGTTTTGCTCACGCTGGTGATGGTGGTGCTCGAGCTGTCGGCCGCGCGGGGAATGGTCGCGTTCCTGGGCCATTTCAAGCTCATCGGGCTCTCCACGTTCGCCACGAACTTGTTGGTCACCTTGGGGATCGCGGCCGCCACCGACTACGCGATCTTCTTGATAGGCCGCTATCAGGAAGCCCGCGCCATCGGCGAGACCCGCGAAGAGGCGTATTACACCATGTATAAGGGCACCGCCCACGTGGTGCTCGGGTCTGGCTTGACCATCGCCGGCGCTACATTCTGCCTGCACTTCACCAACCTGCCGTATTTCCAGACGCTGGGCATTCCGCTAGCCATCGGCATGGTGGTCGTGGTCGCAGCGGCCCTGACGCTCGGTGCGGCCGTCATCGCGGTGGCCACGCGTTTCGGCAAGACCCTCGAACCCAAACGCACGCAACGGATTCGCGGATGGCGCAAGATCGGCGCGCTGGTCGTCCGCTGGCCCGGTCCGATCCTGGTGCTGACGATCGGGGTCGCGCTGGTGGGCTTGCTGACCCTGCCGGGCTACCGCACCAACTACAACGACCGCAAATACTTACCGACGGACCTGCCAGCCAACGAGGGCTATGCGGCCGCGGACCGGCACTTCTCGCAGGCGCGGATGAATCCCGAGGTGCTGATGATCGAAAGTGACCACGACCTGCGCAACTCGGCGGATTTCCTGGTGATCGACAAGATCGCCAAGACCATCTTCCGGGTCCCGGGGATCGGGCGCGTGCAGGCGATCACCCGTCCGCAGGGCACGCCGATCGAGCACACATCGATTCCTTTCCAGATCAGCATGCAGGGCGTCAGCCAGCAGATGAACCAGAAGTATCAAGAAGATCAGATGGCCGACATGCTGCACCAGGCCGACATGATGCAGACGACCATCGACAGCATGGAGAAGATGTCGAGCATCACCGCGCAGATGGCCAACGACATGCATGTGATGGTGAAAAAGATGCATGACATGACCATCGACATCAATGAATTGCGCGACCACATGGCCGATTTCGAGGACTTCTTCCGCCCGATCCGCAGCTACCTCTACTGGGAAAAGCACTGCTATGACATCCCCGTCTGCTGGTCGCTTCGCTCGGTCTTCGACGGCCTGGACGGCATCGACACGATGACCGACGACATCCAGAGCCTGCTGCCGATCATGGATCATCTCGACACCCTGATGCCTCAGATGGTGGCGCTGATGCCTTCCATGCTCGAGAACATGAGGGCGATGAAAACGACGATGCTGACCATGTATTCGACCCAGAAGGGGCTACAGGACCAGCAGAAAGAGGCGCAGAAGAACTCCAGTGCCATGGGCAAGGCGTTCGACGCCTCGAAGAACGACGACTCGTTCTACCTGCCCCCGGAGACCTTCAATAACAAAGAGTTCAAGAAGGGCATGAAGAACTTCATCTCCCCCGACGGGCACGCCGTGCGGTTCATCATCAGCCATGACGGCGATCCGATGTCGCCGGAAGGCATTTCGCACATCGGGGCGATCAAGAAGGCAGCCTACGAAGCACTGAAGGGCACTCCGCTGGAGGGCTCCAAGATCTACCTCGCGGGCACCGCGTCGATCTATAAGGATCTCAGCGACGGCAACACCTACGACCTGTTGATCGCCGGGATCGCTTCGCTGTGCCTGATCTTCATCATCATGTTGCTCATCACACGGGGGGTGGTGGCGTCGGCGGTCATCGTGGGAACCGTTTTGCTCTCGCTCGGCGCGTCCTTCGGGCTTTCAGTGCTCATCTGGCAGCACCTCGTCGGCATCGAGCTGCACTGGATGGTGCTGGCGATGTCGGTAATCATCCTGCTGGCCGTGGGCGCCGACTACAACCTGCTGCTGGTGGCGAGGTTCAAGGAAGAGATTCACGCCGGCCTGAACACCGGCATCATCCGGTCGATGGGCGGCACCGGTTCGGTGGTGACGTCGGCGGGGCTGGTGTTCGCCTTCACGATGATGACCATGGCGGTCAGCGAGCTGACGGTCATCGGCCAGGTCGGCACCACGATCGGACTGGGTCTGCTCTTCGACACCTTGATCGTGCGGTCGTTGATGACACCGTCCATCGCCGCGCTGCTGGGCAAGTGGTTCTGGTGGCCGCAACGGGTGCGCCAGCGCCCGGTTCCATCGCCCTGGCCCAAGCCGGCCAAGGACGCCGAATTGGTTACCGCCGCTAGGTGACCCAATCCGGCTGAGCGTCGGTCTCGACGTTGGAGAAGTCCTTGTGGCCCAGGCCGGCGGTGGTCCCGCCGTCCACGACGAACTCCGAGCCCGTGGAGTAGCTGGACTCGTCGCTGGCCAAATAGACAACGAGGTTCGAGACCTCGACGGGCTGGGCCGCCCGGCCCAGCGCGGTCTGGAAGATGTCGTCGGGAACCCAATCGGTCATCGGGGTCTTGATGAGTCCGGGGTGGATTGAGTTGACCCGGATTCCGCTCGGACCCAACTCGAGTGCCGCCGACTTGGTCAAGCCCCGCACGGCGAATTTGGTTGCGGTGTAACCGTGGCAGGCGATGGTGCCGGCCATGCCTTCGATCGAGGAGATGTTGATGATCGATCCGCGGCCCGCTTCCTTCATGGGTTTCACGACGGCGCGGATGCCGAGGAACACGCCCGTCAGATTGATGTCGAGGATCCGCTGCCACTCCGAGAGCGCGTAATCCTCCAGGGTGCCGATGTTGATGATGCCGGCGTTGTTGACCAGCACATCGAGGCGGCCGAACTCGTTCAGCGCGGTGGCCACCGCCGCATCCCAATCCTCGGGCTTGGTCACATCGAGGTGCAGGTAGCGGGCGGAGTCACCGACCTCGGACGCGACCGCCTTGCCCTCGTCGTCGAGGATGTCCCCGAAGACGACCTTGGCTCCCTCGGCGACCAGCGACCGCACGTGCGATGCGCCCATCCCCCGGGCCCCGCCGCTGATCAGGGCGACCTTTCCCGCCAACCGTTCTGCCACTGCGTTTCTCCTCCTCGTGTGGGTTCGCCTAAGCACCATACGTACCGGAGGCTATGTATGGCCATAGCCAAAACGGCGCGGACACACCACAACTAGGCCGGATGAGCCCGTCGGGTCAGGAGTCGTACCCCCGCAGCAGCGCCCGCGTGCGTGCCCGGCCCTCCGGCGACGGATCGAATGCCGCGGCGACGTACTCGTCGACACCCGCGGCACGCAGTTCGTCGAGCCGGCCGCGGACCGTATCCTCGTCGCCGATGATGGCGGCATCCTCCGGCCCCGCGTAGCCCTCGCGGTCGAGCATCGCGCGGTAGGACGGCAGCTGGCCGTAGATGGCGAACTGTTCGGCCGCCTGCTTGCGGGCGGCGTCGACATCGTCGGTGACGCTGACGGGTAGCGACGCCGCGACCCGCGCCTCCCCCTCGCGCCCCCCATCCGCGGCCGCCTGCCGCAGCGTCGGGCCGACATGCTCGGCCAACGTCCTGGGCCCCGTCATCCAGGTGCAGGTGCCCGCCGTGCGCCGCCCGGCGATCTTGAGCAGCTGCGGGCCCAGCGCCGCGATGTACACGTCGGGCCGGGGTGCGCCCGAGATCATCAGCGCGCCGCGGGTGGTCACCGTTTCTCCGGCCGCGGCGGCGGGTTCACCGGCCAGCAGGGGCAACAGGCCGTCGAGGTATTCGTTCAGCCTGCGCACCGGCTTGTCCCACGGGATGCCCCACATCCCCTCGGTGACCGCCTGATGGGTCATGCCGAGCCCGAGCGTGAACCGGCCACCCGAGGCCAAGCTCAGCGTGAGGGCGCGCTGCGCCATGAGCATCGGATGCAGATTCTGAATCGGCACCACACCGCTGGCCACCTCGATCGTGTCGACCTCGTGCAACGCGATAGCCACGACGGTGAGAAGGTCTGGCTCATAAGGCAATTGGCTCATCCACACGCGTTTGAAGCCCTCGTCGCGCAGCATCGCGAAGTTCGCGATCGTCGCGTCGATCGGCGATTGGTCGCCCGATCCGCTCAGTTGGCCGAACATAGAAACCTGCATGATCAACACGCTCCTTCGCGTCTCCGGGAAGGTTATCGCCATCCGCCCGGGCGTTCGCAACCAGCTCTGGGGCCAGGGGCGCCGAACCCGGCTCAGCCGACGATGTCGAAAACCGCCGCGGCGGAGGTGACCGCCTTGTCGGCGTTGCCCTCATCGTGCAGCAGCATGCGCACGCCGACGCGTCCGGATCCACCGGGGTGTGCCGTGCCCTCGACCCGGAAGGGCCCCACCTTGCCGCGGGACATGAACATCACGTGCCAGCTGACCACCTGCAGCTTTGTCGTTCCCGCCACCTCCGCGGCGAGGTCGATCGCCGCGGTCTCGAGAACGACGTGCTGGGGCCCGATGTGCAGCGCGGCGTCCGGCGACGCGAGTTCGGTACTGAGCTCGGGCAGTATCCAGTGGCCGTCTTGGCGCCGGCTGGCGCCGAAGGCCTGCCACAGCGGCGGTAGATCGGGTGAGTCCTCGACCACCAGCTCGGTGCCCGAAACATCCATCCGGTCCAGGCCTTCCGGCGGGATGCCGATGATCGCTCCCTGCCCCTCGTTGAAGGCGATGACCCGGCTGGGGTTGTCGGCGTCGACGATCGTGCAGCGGCCGTAACCCATGGTGCGGCCCTGGTGCACGATGCCCGAGCCGACGATCTCGATCCTGGTGACGTCGTATCCGGGGTCGACGATCTGTACCGACGCAATCACCGGATTGGGAACCGCGACCATGTCGGTCTGGCAGCCCTCCGGGGAGGATATGGCCAACGGCGCCACCATGATTCCGCCGGCGTCGTTGCGCATGTCGCGGCGAATGGCGACGGTGTCATCGGTCTCGCCCAAATTCATCGCCGAGTGTTTGCGACCGATGTAGCGGTAGCTCAGCAGGCCCGTCCAACGCCGGTACAGTTCCTCGCGGTAGGCGTCGGAATCACCCATCAACTCCCGGATGTCACGAAGTTGGCCGCTCAATTCCGTTCTCCTCCCTAGCTTTTGCCGCGCCGCACCCGATTGAACGGCACACCGCGGTCGTCGGCGCGCTCGCGCGGGAAGTTCAGCACCCGTTCGCCGATCACGTTGCGCGCCATCTCGGTGGTACCGCCGCCGATGCTGGCGGTCTGACGGCCCAGATAGCGCGTCCCGATATCGAGCAGCCCGGCGTCGTCGACCACGGCCGCCGGGCCGGCGACGGCCAAGGCGGTATCGGTCTCGACGTCATGCACCTCGGCCATGTAGAGCCGGATGATCGAGCCCGCGGCCGGCGGCAGGGATCCGCCGGCGACGGCGTGAAAGACGTGCTCGCTGAGTTGGCCGTGCACGGCCCGGTGCACCAGGGCCCGGCCGATCATCTCCTGAAGTCGTTGATTGCCGGCCTGGGCCGTCTTTTCGAGCAGGGAGACCAGGTCGACGGAGACGTCGTGGGCCTCGGCGATTCCCGGCCCACTGGTGTACTCCGAGCCATCACCCATCGTGCGCCGCTCGTGGTACAGCTGGCGCGACGCGACGTCCCACCCTTTGCCCGGTTCTCCGACCACAGCGTCGTCGCCCACGTCGACGTCGTCGAAGAACTCCTCGCAGAATTCGATGGAGCCGTTGACCTGCCGGATGCGGTTGATGGTGACTCCGGGATGCTGCAGCGGCACCAGGAACATCGTCAGCCCGTCGTGTTTGGGAACCTCCCAGTTGGTCCGTGCCAGGCACAGGCCGTAGTCGGCGGCGAAGGCCCACGTGCTCCAGGTCTTGGCGCCGTTGATGATCCACCGGCCGTTGCGGCGCTCGGCGCGGGTGATGACGCCCGCCAGGTCGGATCCCCCGCTCGGCTCGGACAGCAGCTGCACCAGAACCTCGTCGCCGCGCAGGGCGGCCGAAATGTGCTGACGCTTCTGCTCCTCGCTGCCCATATCGAGAATCGTTGCGCAGCAGATGGCGAAGGACGGCACGTTGAGCAGCAGCGGAGTCTCGTAGGCCTGGGATTCGGCGTCGAACGCCTTCTTGTACTCGTAGCTCAGCCCCAGCCCGCCATACTCGCGCGGGAAACAGATCCCGGCGAATCCGCCGTCCCACAGCAGCTTTTGCAGTTCTCGGGCCCGGCGCCACGATGGCAGCTCATCTCGCTCCAGCTGTGCCGCCTTGGCCGGATCGAGTCGGGGCATGTTCGCGGCCAGCCAGGCCCGGGCCCGGCTCCGGAATTCCTCGACCGATTCGGACGTCACCGGATGGCCTCTCATCCGAGCGTCGACCTTGTGCTGGGCGACTGTACAGCAACCGTCACACGGCTGTATAGGTCGGCGTCCTACGAACCGTTCAGCTTCACCGCGGCGCGAATGAGCGCCGTCAACGCCTTCTCGTCGAGCTCGTCGCCCTCGTGGAAATCGATGGCGCGTCTGGTGTTGCCGTCGAGGCTGGAATTGAACAGACCCGCGGGATCCGGCAGCGACGCGCCCTTGGCGAAGGTCATCTTGACGACGTTCTTGTACGTCTCGCCGGTGCAGATCATCCCGTCGTGATACCAGACCGGAACGCCCCGCCACTTCCACTCCTCGACCACTTGCGGGTCGGCTTTTTTGATCAGTTTCCTGATGCGAGCGAGCATTTCGCCGCGCCAATCCCCCAAATCCTTGATCCTGGCGTCGATCAGCTCGGCGGGAGATGCGGCTGCGGCGCCGTCCTTCGGGTTCGCCACCGTGGCCCCTTTCGATGAGGTTGTCGCTTGCCGGACCGTACCTCAACGGATGGTGCTCGCCCGGCCCACCCGGCACGACCCCGTATCCAGCACCAGCTTTGTGCGCAAGTAATCTGCGGTCGATCACTATGACCGACACGCACCCCTTCGACGAAGCCCTCCAGCTCGACCGGATCGGGGCCGACCTCCGGCGCGGCCGCACGCACCCGGAGTGGGCCAACATGGTCGGGCCGTTCGGCGGGATCACGGCCGCCGCCATGCTGCGCGCGGTCGAAACACACCCCGACCGCATCGGGGAACCGCTGGCCCTGACCGTCAACTACGCCGCTCCCATCGCCGACGGCGACTTCGACCTCGCGCTGCGGGCCCCGCGCACCAACCGCACCAATCAGCACTGGATCGTCGAGCTGAGCCAGGACGGCGTGGTCAAGACGACCGCGACCGCGATCTTCGCGATCCGGCGAGAGAGTTGGGCCGACACCGAGAGCCGCCCGCCGAGCGTGCCGCCACCCGAACAGTTACCCGCCGTCGATCCGGGCCTCGTCCGATGGACCGGCCTCTACGACATGCGCTACGTCGAAGGCGCGATGCCCGGCAAAGGCGGGGACGCCAGCCCCTCGTCGACCTCGACCCTGTGGGTGCGCGACGGCGCGGGACGCCCGGTCGACTACCCGGCGCTCGCCGCGCTGTGCGACATCTTCTACCCGCGGGTGTTCCTGCGCCGCGGCGGCTTCGTCCCGTCCGGGACCATCTCGTTGACGACGTATTTCCACGCCGATCAGCCCCAACTCGACGCCCTGCACAACGACTTCGTGCTGGCCACCGCGCAGGCGAACCGCTTCACCCGCGGTTATTTCGACCAGAGCGCGCACGTGTGGACCGCCGACGGCGGGCTGCTGGCGACCACCCATCAGATCGTCTACTTCAAGGGCTGACGGGTTTACACTTCGGCAGTGAAACGTCACGCGTCGGCACTTGCGGAAGGGATCGAGCGGCTATGACAGAGCGCGCGCAGGGCCTGCTCGCCGAGACGCTGCCGGCGATCGAGTCCATCAAGCAGCTCAAAGCGCGCTACTGCCGCTACCTGGACACCAAGGACTGGGCGGCGTGGCGGACGATCTTCGCCGACGACTTCGTCAGCGACACCTCCGAAGCCGGCGGCAAGGTGATCGCGGGCGCCGACGAGTTCGTGGCGTTCACCCGCCGGGCCCTTGGCCGCCCGACGCAGCCCACGGCTCACCAGGTGCACACCCCCGAAATCGAGCTCACCTCGGCCACGACCGCGCGCGGAATATGGGCGCTGCAGGACGTCGTCCGATTCGGGCCCGGGGTAACCTTGGTCGGCTACGGCCACTACCACGAAACCTATGAGATCATCGCCGGCCAGTGGCTTATCAAGAGCTCCAAGCTAACTCGACTCCGCGAGGACATCGTGACGCCGTTCTTCTCGATCTACGTCTCCCCTCGACTCCGCACGGCGATCGGCAAGCTCGCCGAACGGCTGATGGAGCGGTGACGCGCCCATGACCGTCGACACCGTTTTGGTCACCGGCGCCTTCGGGCAAGTCGGTAAGCGTTGCACCCAGATCCTGCTCGATCGCGGCCGAACCGTGGTCGCGATGGATCTGCGCAACGACAACACGGTCGCCGTCGAAAAAGAACTCGCGGCCGGCGCGCGCCCGGGGACGTTGATACCCGCGTACACCGACCTGCTGGATGCCGAGGCCGTCAACGCTCTCATCGCCACTCATGAGCCCGGGGCCGTCGTTCACCTGGCCGCTATCGTGTCCCCGCCGTCCTACCGCAATCCCGGACTGGCCCGCCGCGTCAATGTCGGTGGCACCGAGAACCTGTTGAACGCCTGCGCCGCGCTCCCACGCCCGCCGCTGTTCCTCATGGCGTCCAGCGCCGCGGTGTATGGATCTCGCAACCCCTACCGTCAGCCGGAGCGGATCACGCCGGACACGCCGGTGAACCCCGTCGACCAATACGGGCAGGACAAAGTCCTTGCCGAGGCGGCGATCCGTGGCAGCGGCCTGCCGTATGCGCTCTACCGACTTGCCGGCGTCATCTCGCCGGACACGCAGGCCGGTATCAACGGCGACTACCTCACCCTGATGCGTTCGATGCCCAGCGACAACCGGATTCATGCGGTGGATGCGCGTGACGTGGCGCTGGCATTCGCCAACGGCGTCGACCGCAAGGACTCCATCTCCGGCAAGGCCCTGCTCATCGGCGGCAACGAAACGTATGTGCTGCTCCAGCACGGCCTCCAGGACGACCTGATGCGCGCGGCCGGCCTGGGACCGCTCGGCCCCTCGGCCGGCCTGCCGGGCGACCCGGCCGACGACCGCGGCTGGAGCTTCACCGGCTGGTACGACACCACCGAAGCGCAAGCGCTGCTGGACTTTCAAGAGCACGACTGGAACCAGACACTGGCGTGGCTGGCCGAATCGCAGGGCCACCTGCGGATCGTGCTGCGACTGCTTGGCCCGGTGCTACGCCCGGTGCTGCGGGCCGTTTTGATTGTGCAGCGCCGGCTGGAGGGACGCGGCCCCTACGCCGACCCGTGGTCACTGATCGAAAAAACCTACGGCCCAGCGGCATTGGCCAGCGTCGACTAACGCGACGCGCACCGGGCGGCGGCTACGGGGCGCCGCTAGCGATCGATCCACGCCATTTGCGCCTCGGCGTGATGGCCCCCTGCGGGCGGGGTGAGCCGATCGAGCCTGGCCAGTTGATCGGCGGTGAGCTCGATCGCGTCGGCGCCGACATTCTCTTCCAGACGCGTAACCCGCTTGGTGCCCGGAATGGGCACGATATCAGGGCCTTTCGCCAACAACCATGCTAAGGCGACCTGAGCCGGCGTGGCGCCGACGTCCGCGCTGATATCGCGCACCTCGTCGGCGCAGCGCAGGTTGTGCTGAAAGTTTTCGTCGAAGAACCGCGGGTTGGTCTTGCGGTAGTCGGTCTCGGGCAGCTCGTGCGTGGAACGGATTGCGCCGGTGAGAAAGCCACGGCCCAGGGGCGAGTAGGCGACGAACCCGATGCCCAATTCGCGCAGCACCGGCAAGATCTCGTCCTCTTGATCGCGGGTCCACAGCGAGTACTCCGACTGCACCGCCGTGATCGGGTGCACCGCGTGCGCGCGACGAATGTTATCCACCCCGACTTCCGACAGGCCGATGTGGCGGACCTTCCCGGCGGCGACCAGCTCGGCCAGCGCGCCGACGGTCTCTTCGATCGGCGTCTGGCGGTCGAGGCGGTGCTGGTAGTACAGGTCGATGCGATCGGTCGCCAACCGTCGCAGCGAACCGTCCACGGCGATACGGATGTTGGCGGGGCTGCTGTCCAGGCCCTCGCGACCGGTGTGCGAGATCAGACCGAATTTGGTTGCCAGCACCACCTGATCGCGCCGTCCCCGCAGCGCGCGGGCTAGCAGTTCCTCGTTGACGTACGGGCCGTAGACCTCGGCCGTGTCGATCAGCGTCACACCAAGGTCGATGGCGCGATGCACGGTGCGGACCGATTCCGCATCGTCGAATCCGCCGACCGCGTAGGCCACCGACATGCCCATCGCACCCAGGCCGAGGCGACCGACCTGCAACCCGCCGAGTTGAGCCTGTTTCATGGGATGTCTCCTGTTCTGCGGCTGCGCCAGACCCCGCTGGGGGCCGGACGGTACCGTGGCGCTGTGTACCGCGTCGAGCTTCCCCCGATCTGATGGGCCACGCAAACACGACGCGGCCGCCGCGCAATCTGGCGGTCGACTACTACCGCGTGTCCGGCGTGGTGCTCATCGTGCTGGGACACTGGCTGGCCGGGTCGGTCACCTATCACGATGGCCAGTTCGGCCGGCAGAACCCGCTCGTCGACCTGCCCTGGACCCAGTGGCTGACCTGGCCCTTCCAGGCCGTCCCGGCATTCTTCCTGGTTGCCGGTTATGCCGGCGCCGTGTCCTGGACGCACCGCCACGACGCTGAGGGACTTTCGCGGCGGACCTGGATACAGCACCGGCTGGCGCGAGTCCTCGGACCGACCGCGGTGTACATGGCGCTGGTGTCGGTGGTGGTCGTTGCCCTGGGTTTCTGCGGCGCGGCGGGCTCGGTGCTCGAGTACGCCGGCTGGGCGGTGGCCATGCACCTGTGGTTCCTGGCTGTGTACCTGGTTGTCGTGTCGCTGACGCCGATTGCCATTGCCGCACAACGTCGTTGGGGCCTGCTGGTACCGGCCGCACTCGTCTTGGCGGTCGCGGCGGTGGATGTCGCCCGGCTCACCGGCCATGTGCCGTACCTGAATTGGGTGAACTACCTGTTGGGCTGGGGCACCCTGTATCAGCTCGGGATCGCTTGGCACGGCGGGTCATTGGCCGGCCGCAGACCCGCTCTGCTGGCGGCCGTCTCGTCGGTGGCCCTGGCGTTGCTCGTGTGGCGCAAGGTTTATCCGGTCAGCATGATCGGTGTCCCCGGGCAGACCATCGACAACACGACGCCTCCGACCGTGGCGCTGTTGGCGTTCGGCTGCGCCCAAACGGGGCTTGCGATGGCACTGACGCCCGCGCTGAACCGTGCGCTGCGCGCCATGCGTGTCGAGCGCGTCCTGTCCGTCGCCAACAACAACATCATGGCGCTTTACCTGTGGCACATGATCCCGGTCGTGATCGTCGCGATCGTCGGCTACCCGGCCGGACTCTTGCCGCAGCCGCCCGAGGGTAGCGCGCACTGGTGGCTGGCCCGGCTGGAATGGGTGGTCATCTTGTGCGTCGTGACGGCGGTCGAGATGATGATGTTGTGGTGGGCCCGAAGGCTTTTCGCGGCTCCCTTACCGCTGCTCGGTGTACCGCTCACCGAACGATGGACCGAACCGGTGATGTTGGCCGGTGCCGCGGCGGCGGCCTACGCCCTGTCCCTGATCGCCGCCGCGGGCTTCGCCCCCGACGGACACTTTCCGTGGCTGACCGCGGCGATCTTCGGCGCCGGAGCGCTGCTGGCGGCATTGCGACCCGCCACCCGGGACGTGGAGCGGGACCGAAAGGCCTGACCCAGGGCGCCCGTACCGCCAGGAAGCTTTGCGCCGGTGACGTTGTTACGACGGATATGGCCGCGACGGGATTCCACGAGGGCGAACTCGCGACGCAGCGCCGAGCGGGTGTCGAAGCCGAGGCTGGGCGGCTCGAGAGGATGCTTGACTCGTCGGATCTGTCTGACGGCGCCGCACGCTTCCTGGCGTCGCAGCGGTTCGCCGCGCTGACCGGACGCGACCACGACGGCGTCCCCTGGGTCTCGCCGCTGGCCGCGCCACCGGGATTTCTCCGCGGGCAAGGAGGTGTCTTACACGTGTCGTCCGCTCCCCGCGACGGCGATCCCCTGCACGAGATCCGGGCCGGTCAACAAGTCGGGCTGATCGCCATCGACTTTGCCACCCGTCGCAGGTTACGGATCAACGGTGAACTTGTCGGTGCCGACCACGCGAGCATGACCCTGCGCATCGACCAGTCGTATGGCAATTGCCCCAAATACATTCACCGCCGCGCGATCGACGTGGCCGGTCTGGCTACCCCTTCGAAACACCCCCGCCGCGCAACGCTTCTCGGTCCCGCGGATCAAGCAATGATTGCAAGGTCCGACACGTTCTTCCTGGGCACCACCCATCCCACCCGCGGCAGCGATGCGTCACACCGAGGCGGCCCACCCGGATTCGTCCGAATCGACTCCCCGAACCGGCTGTGGTGGCCGGATTTCCCGGGAAACAACATGTTCAACAGCTATGGCAATCTGGCTGTCGACGACGAAGCCGCCTTGCTGTTCCTCGATTTCGACACCGGCGCCGCTCTGCATGTCAGCGGGACCGCACGGGTGCGGTGGACCACTCCCGGCGCGGCCGGTGACGACGGTGCCGTGGGAAGGAATGTCGCCTTCTCGGTCCGCGCCGTGGCAACGGTGGCCGGTCTGGCGACGCAGCGGTAACCGTCCCCGGCGCCGCGCCTAGACCTTGCGCCGCTGCAGCTGCGCGATGATCCAGAACGGCAACGCCACGAATACCGTGCCGCCGATGAGATTACCCACGGTGGTGATCCCGATGTTGGTGAGCAGCCCGTGCGGGCCGAAGCCCCAGCCGATCGCGCCGCGCGGCGCGACCGGGTGAAATAGGTTGAGCAGCAAGGGAAGACCCAGGAATCCGACATTGGCGATCACGTGCTGGGTGCCGCCGATGACGAACGCGAACGGCCCGTAGAACGCGAACGCCATCCGTGCGACGTCGCTGCGGGCCTTAAAGAACATGCACATCGAGGTCTGCAGGAACCACGTGCACACCACGGCCAGCAGCAGAGCCGTCCAAAAGGGCTGGCCCGCCTTCAGCGTGCCGACGGTGGCCGCTCGTTCGGCGAACGCGCCGAGGTAAGGCCCGCCCGCCGCGGCGCACACCGTGACGAACACCAGCGCGCCGACGATGTTGCCGATGAGTCCGACGGTCACCAACGCGACATAGCCGCGCAGGCTCAGCGTGCGCTTGAGCACTGCGAGAAATCCCGCGGCCATGTCCGCGGTGATCAGCGACATGCCCGACACCAGGATCAAGACGAAGGACATGCCGAAGGCCAGCCCCATCAAAAGGCTTGCCACACCGGGTGTTTTGACGCCGGTGCTCACCACCAGGGCCAGCAGCGCTCCGAAGGCCACCATCACACCGCCCACCAGCGAGCGCATCAGGAATGCCCAGGGATGCGCGGCTTTTTCCACTGCCATGGCCGCGACCCGATCCACCATGGCGCCCACCGACAGTGGCTCGAACGGATCCTCGGGCACGGCGTCGGCCCGGACGCCAGAGGGCAACACGGTCACGTTGTCCGCAACCACAGCATCGCTTCGAAGCTGCGGCGCTTCAGCGTTGATCGTCATCGGGGTTCGCCTTTCCTGAAGGTGTTGATCGCGTTGATGACACCGGCAATGTGATCCTCGCTGAGCTGCTCGCCGTCGAAGACGTGGCTGAGCAGGATCTTGAGGTCGAGCATCTGTTGCAGATAAACCAGGCACGGTGGGCATTCGTCGAGGTGTTTGGCCACGATCGGTCCCCACTGCTGGGGGTCGGAGTCGACGAGATCGTCGACGAGGCGGACGAAGTCGACGCAATCGATGGCGGGGACTGCGTTGTCATGAACGGTCATCGCTGGTACCGCTTTTCCAATTCGGCTCTGAGATTTCCCCGGGCGCGGTAAAGCAGTGCCCGCTGCGCCTCGGCGGTCAGTTCGAGAAGCGCGGCCGCCTCGTCGGCTGATGTTCCGACGATGTCGCGCAGGATGACCAGCTGCCGTTGGCGTTCGGGCAACGCATCCAGTGCCGACCGCACGTAGCCGAGCAGTTCGCTCTCGACGGTCCGGTCTTCGGGGAGAAAGCGGCGCGACGGCGGGAGGCTCCAGTGGCCGGCGTCGGGGTGACCGGCGGGATGCATGCGACCCGACAGCGGGTCGTCGACCTCGCCGTCGGCGGCCAGCACCTCGTGGTGGCGGATCCGCGATTCCCTGCGCCGGTGCCGGGAGGCGGTGTGTTTGACGATCCCGAACAACCAGGTGCTCACCGACGAACGCCCCTGAAACGAGTCCGAGGACTGCAGCACCTGCACCCACGCCTCCTGCACGGCTTCTTCGGCGACCGTTGCCGAATCCACCATGGTGCGAGCGAAATTCACCATCGGCCGGTGAAAGTCGCGCACCAAGCTGGCCAGCGGAACCCCGCCGACCAGGTATTCGGACTCGGTGCCCTCCGGCGGCACCGCCACCGGAGTCACCATCGACCCGCGCTCAGACGCATCTGGCCAGTTCCCAGCGCAGCTGCCCTTCGGACGGCGACTGGACGGGGATGAACGCCGCCTCGCGATAGCGCCGGCTTGCCGGTGTTCGGCTCGCGTAGCCTTTGCCGCCGGCGGTCCGCACCTCCAAGTCGGCGCTGGCGCTGGACACTTCGGCGGCGGCGAGGCGCAGCGACAGCAACTCCTTCTTGGTGGGCGGCTCGGCCCCTCCGACGGCCGCGGCCAGCTTCGCCAGGGTGGCCTCGGCGGTAACCAGCTGGTCCGCGACGCGGTCGACGTCGTCGCTGAACACGGCGTTGACACCGCCGAGTCCCAGGCGAGCCTGGCCCAGGGCGGTCCGGGTCAGGCCCAGGCACATCGCGGATTGCAGGACAAGGAATGTCGGGCGCACCGACTGCAGGAAGCCCTCGAAGTCGCGCGAGAGCACCTGGCCGGCAGGAACGTGCGCGCCGTCCAGGTTCAGGTACGACGAGGCGGTACTGCCCATGGCCAGCAGATCGAAATGCTCACCCACGTTCACCCCGGGCGTGTTCAGCGGCAGCGCGACGATGAGCTTCTCGCCGGTATCGGTGCGCACCGCGGTCACCATCGTGGAGTCGGGATACAGGTTGCTGGCCCACCTGATCGGACCGGAGACCCGGTAACCGCCGGCCACGGATGTGGCGGTCAACTCCACGCTGCCGCAGCCCGCCGCCTCCTTGAACGCCGCGGCCATGCCGGTGACGCCCGGCACCGCTCCCGCTAGGAGCGGCTCGACCGCCGCACTGCTGAATTCGGTTGCGGCGGTGAGCAGATACTCGACCGTCATGCGATGCGCCCACAACGAGAACCCCGTGCTCATGCAGGCCCCGGAAACCGATCGGATCACCTCGGCCATCACCGGAAGCCGGCCGTCGACGTTGCCCGGGGCGCCAATGCCCAGCAGGCCCGCCTCCCCCAGCGCGGCGAAGCTGCGACGGGAGTGGCCCTCGCCGCGGTCCAATGCCGCGGCGTGCCCCCGAATGTCTTCCAGCAGCTCGACATCCAACTGGCCGGCCGCTGTGTCCGTGGTCGTCATCATGTCGCGTGCTTATCCGGTGATCAGAGTCGAGTCGACGGTGACCGGGTTGCGAAACGTGTTCACCACCGGCGACCAGGCGATGGCGTTGTCGTGGATCTCTTTCAGCGTGGCTTCGTCGGCGTCACCGGCCAGGCTCACCGTGCAGCGGACGGCGCTGAACCCCAGGTACTTGCCCTCCGGGGTGTCCCCCACGCCCCACACCGCGGAAATGTCGATGTCGCCTTGCATCTCGACCTCGATCTTGGTCAGCGTCACCCCGCGGTGCGTCGCGTTGGCCAGCAGGCCCACCGAGACGCACGAACCCAGCGCGGCCAACGCGGTCTCCGAGGGATTGGGCGCCGAGTCGTCGCCGAGCAGCGCGGGCGGCTCGCCCACCAGCATCGGCGCCAGGTCCCGGACGTAGGTCATGTTGCGAAAGCCCGCTTCGCACACGGTCTTGGCTTTGAGCGTCTTCCTGCCCGTCTCGGGATTGCTTTTGGCGTTACACGACAGCCGGTCCAGGCCTTCGGCGTCGATGACGAGCGCGTCGGTCATGTGACTTCTCCGTTTCTCGCTGATTGTGCGGGTTCACGGAGTTAGTGCGCGCCGGGCCCCGATGCGTGACGGCGGGTGCGATTGATTTACCGGTCCGACACGAAACGTCACGGGGGTGAAACGTGGCGACCCGGGCCGGGCCGTCGGCCGCCGACGAGATTTGCTCAGCTGAACAGGTTTTGCCCGATGTAGTGGCCTTCAGCGGGCGCCGGCGGCACCGCGAAGATAGCTGATCCGATGTGGCGGATGTATTCGTTGAGCAGGTCGTGGGCACCCAGGCGGTTCTGCAGACGAATAAAATCTTGGGGATCTTTTTGATACGACACGAACAGCAGACCGGCGTTGAGTTGGCCGTTGGCGTCCAGGCCGTCGGTGTAGTTGTACGACCGCCGGCGGATCATGATGCCGTCATTGTTTTCCCGGGCGGCAAGGCCGACGTGGGACATCGGATCGATGAGCGGGTTGCCGTCGGCGCCCTTGGCGGCGAAGTCCGGTGTATCGAACTCGTGCTTGCCGCTCAGCGGCGCCCCTTCTTCTTTGGTGCGCCCGAAGATCCTCTGCTGATTGCCGATCCGGTCGACGTCCCACGTCTCCATCAACATCCGGATCTTGCGGACGACTTGGTAGGTCCCCCCGTTCATCCAGGGCTGGTCGCTGTTGGTGACCCAGACAAACTTGTCGTATTCGGCGTCGGTGGCGATGTTGCGGGTTCCGTCCTTGAATCCCAACAGGTTTCGTGGCGTGTGCTGGCCGGGTCCGGCGGAGGCCCGACCGAACCCGAGCACCGCCCAGAACGGCGAGACGATGTTGCGGCCGAGGCGGGCCAGGTTGCGCACCGCGTGGTAGCAGACCTGGGGATCGTCGGCGCACGCCTGCACGGACAGGTCGCCGCCGTGCAGGCGCGGATCCAGGTTGTCGCCGTTCAGCGGCGGCAGGTCGGTGAACACGGCAGGTCGCCGGGCGGCCAGTCCGAATCGATCACCGAACAGTGACGGGCCCAGCCCGATCGTGACGGTGAGGCTGGCCGGGCTCAGCCCGTAGGCCTCCCCGGTGTCGACGGGAGGCTGCACGTCGACACCGGGCTGCACCGTCCCGACCGGCTTGCCCTGCTGCAGGATCGCGGCGGCGGCCGACCAGCGCGCCAAGAGGGTCTGCAGGTCGG